>NZ_JAJAFY010000033.1:0-58234 GCF_025384885.1 Photorhabdus kleinii | reverse complement strand
AGATAAACGGGATGATGAAAAATATTTTAGCTTCGATATTAGCTTGAGTAAACGGATAACCAAAATGGATATTTTTATTAGCCTAAGTTGATTTTACTGGAAATTTTTATTTTACCCCGTAATTCTCTATTTATCTTGTCCACGGTTATACGTTTAAGCTGTAGGTAACCAACCTTAGTATAAGCGAGCGGGTTGAGTTTTTACATGCGAGCTCTCTCATAGTGTTCTGTGCAGGTGGTATTTAGGTATTAAAAGGTCACTTAGCAAATGGTATAAAATTTTAACCCTGTTTAGTGAATATGCAGTATTTAAGGTGTTGTGCGCTTTTAATACAATACTTATTGAAAAATGTTTAATCTGATGATAATTTAAACTTAATATACTGATTTTAATGATAAAACAAACCAGTGGAGTAGATAGTTTGGAATTAAATCAAGTGATTAAAGCTCTTAATGAATCCGGTAACAACTGGAGTGTAGAGCAAATAGGTGAATGTCTTGCAATTACTAACGAAGACGGAATTAAAGCTCATCTGGCTATTTGTGGCAGGCAAATTACAGTGGAAGCATTACTGTTTTCAGAAGAGAATGTTTTAGATCCCGCTTCTTTAAATCAGTTTATTTTAGAAACGCACAAGATGATTCCTCTGACTTCAGTTGGAATAACTAAAGTAGATGGTCAATCTTACTATACCGCTTTTGGTTCATTGTCATCAGAATCAAAACAAGAAAGCGTTGTCATCGAAGTCTCTACGTTGTTTGCCAACATCACTGAACTTCTTGATGCGTATTCTGAGTTCCTAAAATAACAATATAGAGGCAAATATTAATGAACGTGTGGAAAAAGCTTTTTAAGGCAATCAAAGGAACGGTAAATAACGCGGCAGAAGCTGTTGCTGATGGCAACGCACTGACGATTCTTGATCAGGAAATCCGAGAAGCAAAAGCAGAAATCCGCCGTGCGGATGAAAGCCTGGTTAGCATTATTGCTAAGCGAAAAATGGCAGAGAAAAAGGTCTCAGATATCAAAAACAGTATCACAGAGTATGAGGGTTATGCTCGCTCTGCTGCGGGTAAAGGTGATAATGGGCTTGCTCTGGAGTGTGCTCAGAAAGTTGCGACCTTGCGTGACGAACTGGAAAGAGAACAAGGGTTGTTTGAATCGTTCCAGAAGGCTGAAACGACGCACCGACACATTGTGCAAGAAGCGAAAAAGAAGGTGTCTCAGCTTGAGAACCAAGTTGATTTGGTTAAGGCAACTGAACAGGTGCAGAAAGCCCAGGCAGCGACTCACAGTTCTGTCGTTGGCGCTTCTTTAAAAACATCTACCGCCCTTGATTCCCTTGAGCGTATCAAGTCACGTCAGGCTGAGAAAGCGGCTCAGTTCGAGGCTCAGCAGGAACTCCACGATAGTATGACTTCTAGCGATCTGGATAAAAAGCTTAAAGAGGCTGGCATAACTTCAAGTTCTATGTCCGCAGAAGATGAACTTGCTCGTATTCTTGGCAAGTAAATACCCAGTTGTTAAATCAAGATCCTGCTTTTTAAAGTGGGATCTTCCTATCAAGAGATATTTCTATGCTTTCCAAAATCGTAGATGCGTTTAAGAGCGCATTCGGGGGTAAGGCGGTTGCGCCTGTTGTTCCAAAGGTGCCGGAAGTATTAGGTTTGCGTATTGGTGGTGCACTTGAGATAGACCCGCTAATGCTAAAACTGATTGAATTTGACCTAACGATCGAAAATGCAGCTTCAACTCAGCTTATATGTTCCGTTGGTGTTGTCGACTTAGGTGATAACGTGCGTTTGGTTCGTTATTACACGGATGACGAAGGTTACCTTCAAGTGCTTCAAGAAGGGGAGGGGGATGACGGCGTGAAGGAAGTGAGCCTGTGGTATTTTTACGAAACTAAACCGATCGATTCACAAGCTCAATGGGATGCGCTGATTGAAAACGGTATCGTTACACCAAGCAGACGATATGATCTCGATGGTACCCAGTTCTCTCAGTTATGGGACAACATTAAGCCTGTGGCTGTTACCGAAAAAACTTACAGTAAAGAGGGTCACATAACCGAAACTGATCAGTTTGTGATGGTGTATACGCGTCAGGTTGCTCATAACAGAACAGAAGAACTTCAGGTTGTGGGAGAAGAAAAAGTTGTAGGGAGTCATCTGGATAGATTGATGGTACTGAGCACCGGTATTCAACTTAACCAAACTGATTTTAAAGTGGTGGCATAAATGATCACATTGGAAAATGAAGAACAGGCTTTCACTCAATTTATGCATGGTGTAGGCAATTTTGGTTTGTGTTTTGGTTTGGCGCTGGTTTTTTTCATTGTTTTCAAGTTCATCTACACAATAATTACTCCGCATGATGAATGGAAACTTATTAAGGAAGAGAAGAATAGTGCCGCTGCGATATCGCTTGGTGGCGCGCTGGTTGGTTACAGCATCGCCATTGCAAGTGCAGCAAGCAACTCTGTGGGGGTTATTGATTTCGTGATGTGGAGTGTTGTTGCGCTGTTGGCTCAGATTGCTGGCTTCTTCATGGTTCGCATATTCATGATGCCAAAGATTGTATCCCGCATTGAGAATAATGAGGTCCCTGCCGCGGTTGTGCTGGCGGCGGTGTCAATTTCTGTTGGTCTTTTAAACGCAGCCTGCATGACTTACTGATTTAGGGATTGTATGACGAACGGGAATAAAAAGCGCAGAATGCGCAGCACAGCCATTAACATTGAGAGTAAGCGTAAATATTGGCGTGGTTTCTCCTTCACGTCATTGGCGCTCAGTGTCGGTTCACTCGTTGGTTGTGGCCAATCGGCGGATGAGCTGTCAATTCATGTTTATAAGGATTTGGCGTCTTGTCAGAATAATCCGAAGAATACGATCGCTGCTCAATGTGAAACTACATACCAAGCAGCATTACGCGAAGCGGAGCGTACTTCGCAGAAATTTCGCCGGAAAGCTATGTGTGAGCTGGAGTACGGTGAGTGTGAAGCAATGCCGGGGGCCGTAGGTTATCGCCCGAAGATGGCCGCCTTTATGATGGCGGAGGTGAAACCAGAACAGTTTAACAAGTACGACATTGCGGAAAAGTATCGCAATGTGTTCTACCAGCCACTATTTACTTCAACATCAGGCTATGGCGACTTGTACGGTAAGCTTTTTTTCGCTGATGGTAAGGTTATTGGCGTCTATTCCGATATTGGCAATATCCAGTACGAGATGAACCGACGTTATTTGCAGCCGCTGGAGACGGTTCGCCTGCCAATGGAGAAACGAGAAGTTTCTCAAGTTGGAACGAATGCAAATGTTGTTGCAGGTATAAACCCTGTACTAAACTCCCGATCAACTGCTTATATCGCATCTGAGATCGTTGATGAAATCGGTGATTATTCAGCGCGTAAGCATAAAGAGAGAATGTATCGCGAGCGCTTGATACGTGAAAAGGAGCAGAGGTTTAAAAGCAGCGATTCCCGTTATTCTGGCGGCTATGATAGCAAGCCAATCGTCACTACCAAGTCTTCTGGTGGTTTTGGTTCAATATCTTCCGCTAAATACAGTTGGGGTGGTTAACCGGCGCTGACATTTTATTAGCAGGCTTTTTGTTATCAGTGTTTTGCATCGAGGCATTATTGCTGAATTAAGTGTTTGTGCGATGATTTTTTCCAAGATTCAAATAAGCATTATCAAAGGGTTAATGTCATGCTTCAGATCCCAACAACACCTCGTCATGATTGGAAAGTGCGAGCAAAAGAATTTGGGTTTGGTTTCCATACAATCGATAATGAGCCGTACTGGACGGAAGACCGTTACTACCAGTTTACTCTCAAGCAGATTGAAGAACATATTGAAGCTCCGACAGCGGAAATCCACCAGTTGAGCCTTCAAGCAGTAGAGCAAGTGGTTAACAGTGATGAGTTGATGGCTAAGTTCCAAATTCCAGAAGCAATGTGGTCATTGGTTCGTGGATCTTGGAAGCGCAGAGATCCAAGTCTCTATAGTCGCCTTGACTTTGCCTATGATGGTAAAAACCCGGCTAAATTATTGGAAATTAACTCAGATACACCGACTTCTATTTATGAACATGGTTTTTTTAGCTGGCTGTGGTTGGAAGATAAGGTTAACCGTGGTGAATTGCCTCATGCTGCTGATCAGTTCAACTTACTACAAGAGTTGCTTGTTGATCGCTTCTGTGAACTGAAACCCTTTTTGCCATTCAACACGCTTCATTTTGCTTGCTGTAAGGGCACAGAGGAAGACAAGGGTACGGTCGATTACATGGCTGATTGTGCCAGAGATGCAGGTATTCATACTGAGTTTGTCTACATTGAGGATATTGGACTCAGCGAGTGTGGTAAGTTTGCGGATAGTAATAGCAAGATCATTGATTCTATATTCAAGTTGTACCCGTGGGAGTTCATGTTTCGTGAAGAATACGCTCAACACTTGGTTACGGCGGGGGTTAACTGGTTCGAGCCAATATGGAAATGTATCACCTCGAATAAGGCAATTTTGCCATTGCTTTGGGAGATGTTTCCGGGACACCCAAATCTGCTTGAAGCTTATTTTGCCGATGATCCAAAAGCCAAGCATCTGACTCATTACGTCATGAAGCCGATATTCAGCCGTGAGGGGGCGAATATCAGTATTCATCAAGATGGCAGAGTGGTTGAAGAAGTAGATGGTCCTTACGGTGAGGAGGGCTATATTGTCCAGCAGTACACCCCATTGCCAAAGATCGGTAATATCCATGTCCTCATCGGTAGTTGGCTTATTAATGATACGCCTGCGGGTCTATCGATCAGGGAGGATATTGGCAGGATCACGAAGGATACATCACGATTTGTGCCTCACATTATTTTAGGTTAATGATTTTAACTATCTGTTTCTTCTTCATAAATTTTCCTGTCTAAAATAGAGAATTGATATATTTATTTCTGGAGCAGGGTGGAATACCCTGCTTTCTGGCTCTTAGTAAACATCTAACTTTATTGCTGAAATGTCATATTTGTATGATTTTCATCCGTTTTTTTACATGTATTCTCCTTCTTCTTTATTATTATGGTGAAGTACTGTGCGCATCAGAAGTAAATCCAATTCGGTATCTGGGAGGTGTTTTTTGTCTTTGAGCTCGCAGCGGGTAACTGAATCATCTAATTCGCGGCAGATAAAGTTATGAATGTGTTTAAAACGTGGGCTATACTCCGTTTCGTCAGCGTTACGTTTGATGGCAAGCAGAGTCTGTATTTCCTGCATCAGCGCTGCGTCTGTAACAGTTCCGGCCAGTAGGGTGTCGAAGCGCATCGGGGGGACACCTTTACCAGCTTCGATCCAACGTACCGCCAGCAATGGGCGTAGTACATAAAGGTATTTTTTCAGCCGAATTTTCTCGCCTTTCAGGTAACTACGAAAGTTTTTCTTTGCCATTGACAGATAGTGATATCGCGCTCTGTTGTTGGAGAAATAGTCTGGTAATAGGGCACGTAGTACCGCCATGAACTCCACGTCTTCGTAGTAGATTACCGGTGAGTCTGCCCACTCCATCAGTGTCGGGTTGGCTCGTTTCAGCAGCCCTAAAGTTTTACGCAGTTCCCAACCACAGATATCCAGCTCGTTACTGATCGGTAGTTCAATGACATCCCGAGAGGGATCGACACGTAAGTACCATGATGGCGCATGTACATAAATAAAACGTACATCGTAATCACTGTTTGTCGAGGCAAATCCCCAACCGCGGCTACCTGATTCACAGGCGTAGAGTATTCGTATTTGCAGCTCTGTCTCAAGTTGCGCCAGTTTTTGGCATATGTGTTGCTTCATGATGTCACTGATACCAAATTTTTCTTTCATCTTGATTATCCTTTTACGCAAACCACTTGACGCAGGGTGTGAACGATTTCTACTAGTGAAGACTGAGCGGCCATTACGGCCTCAATGTCTTTGTAAGCCATCGGAATTTCATCGATGACGTCGCTGTCCTTGCGGCATTCCACGTGTGCCGTGGCACGCTTCTGATCCTCTATTGTGAAGCGTTTTTTCGCTGCTGTGCGGCTTAATACTCGGCCAGCGCCGTGACTGCATGAGCAAAAACTCTGTTCATTTCCCAGACCACGTACGATAAAGCTTTTCGCACCCATTGAGCCAGGAATGATGCCCATGACGCCTTGGTGTGCTGCGACCGCACCTTTACGTGTGACTAACACGTTTTGGCCGAAGTGTTGCTCCTGTTGCACATAATTGTGGTGACAATTTACTGCTATGGTTTACCGTGCGTCCATGTGGTACGGCGATTTCAATAGCATGGCGGATAGCATATAGATTGTCCGGTAAATCTTTGGCATTCAATGAGGTACGTACTGCCATCATGCTACAGCCGATATCTACGCCTACTGCGGATGGAATAATCGCCCCACGAGTCGGGATGACACTGCCGATGGTTGAACCTTTACCAAGATGTACATCAGGCATAACGGCTAAATGACTGAAGATGAACGGCATTTTTGCTGTATTTAATAGTTGTTCACGAGCCTCTGCTTCTACGGGTACGCCATGAGTCCACATTTTTACGGGTGCGCTGTTTGGCGCGGTCATCAACTCGTAATCGTTTGCTCTCACATTGTTCTCCTGGTTATTCATTCGCCACTATTATTATAATTTAAAGTAACGAATATTTTTCCTTTTTAATCAATGCTTCTGAATTTATTTTTTATCTTGGTTTTCTTTTGAACTATTAGGAAAATATTGTAAATGAAAATTTTATTTCACTATTAATATAGTATTCTGTTTAATGGTAATTGCAATTATTTGAGTTATTATTTTGTTGCGTAATGTTGAATTTGTGATGCTAATCTATATAAAAATGTGTTTGTAAAATCGTATATGAATTTATTATAGTTTTACATTATGTTGATAATTGTAAAGGGAATGTAAAACAATTTAATTATTTAATATTATGATGTTGTTGTAATAGTGAGTTTATATACTATTCAAATAGATGTATATGATATATGCGTAATTATTATGTGGATATGAGTGGGTGTTAAATAAGTAATATTATCTTGTTGATATAATTATATATTTTTAATTATGAGTTTTATTTTTGTTTGGTGAGTGAATTTATATTGTCAAATGTGAAAAATAAACTCATACACTATTTATAACTGATAATTTATAATGAGTTAATGATTTCTTATTGTTTAAATATATGTAAAAATAGTCACAAATTATCACACTGTTTGTCATTCGCTAGATAAATATATATGGCTGTTATCACTTAATAATCATTAGTAAATTATGTTATCGTTGTTTTTAATTTTATTGAAATATTTTCATGTTTATTAATAACTTGAATGACTTTTAAATTTTTAATTGAAATGTATGATATTGAAAATATTTTATAAATATTCTTCTGGATAAAAACAAAATAATTTTATTCATAATTCATTAGATATAACAAATAAACAAATGTTAAATTGTGTAATGATTTATCTATCTTATTTACAATATTAATGAAATGGTTAGAGATATTGCCATTAATAGTTATTTTTTCCTACTTATAAATGATTTAATTAGCTTCTTTTTCACGGTATTGCTTGCATTTTAATTTTAATCTCTTCATTAAAATTATGCGGAAATTATCCGCACAATTTGATGTTGTATTGAGCAATGTGAATTTATGTGTCAAATTAGCCAATTAATTTTGACTAATTTGGCGATTATACCCTATGGATTTCAAGATGCATCGCGACGGCAAGGGAGCGAATGCAGCCAACAAAGAGGCAACTTGAAAGATAACAGGTATATCATCATTATTAATCATCGTTAATACTTGCCAGCACATTTCCTGCCTGTTGATAACCGCCTTCTTCTGCATAGATAACGATTTTCCCAGAACGATGTGCGGTAAGTTGCGTTTCCATTTTCATTGCTTCCATGACAGCAATGACATCACCTTGTTTAACTTCATCACCTTCCTGCACATACCAGGATTGTAAAACGCCGGATATTGGTGCTGAGACGGGATTCGATACTGCTATTGTCTCCTCAGCTTCACTACCTTTGCTCTCAGTGATGAAATTTTGCTTAGAATCAGGCAATGAAAGCCCTTTTAATAATCCGGCGGGTAGTCCCAGTTCATGCCGACGGCCATTAATTTCAATAAAAGTACGTGTTACCTTTTCTTGATAATGATTTTCCTGACGCGGAGATATTTTTATATCATTGATAAAATCAGTTTCGATCCAACGTGTATGAACGTTAAATGTGTCATCGGAAATAAAATCAGGATGTTCCATTACCGCTCGATGAAAAGGCAATACTGATGCAACGCCTTCAATGTTGAATTCCTGTAATGCACGTCGCGCACGGGCAATAGCTTGTTGTCGGGTTGGTCCGGTGACAATCAATTTAGCCATCAGCGAATCAAAAGTGCTAGGGATGGTGGAACCTGCTGCAACACCAGAATCTAATCTTATTCCTGGGCCGGAAGGGGGAGAAAATACCGTCACGGTTCCGGGCGTCGGTAAAAATCCTTTACCTGCATCTTCGGCGTTAATACGGAACTCAAAAGAATGGCCTAAAGAGATCGGTGTTGAGGTCAATGATAAAGGTTTACCTTCTGCAATCCGAAATTGTTCTACCACAATGTCGATCCTTGTGGTTTCTTCGGTGACAGGATGTTCGACCTGCAAGCGAGTATTCACTTCCAGAAAAGAAATTGTACCGTCTACATTGAGGAGAAACTCCACAGTACCGGCTCCGATATAACGGGCGGCGGTGCAAATATCCTGTGCCGCTTGATGGATACGCTGGCGCTGATGTTCGGTCAAAAATGGGGCTGGTGCCTCTTCCACCAATTTTTGGTTACGCCGTTGTAGTGAACAATCTCGTGTACCAAGTACTACCACATTGCCATGTTTATCAGCCAGAATTTGCGCTTCAATATGACGAGGTTTATCTAGGAACTGTTCAATGAAACATTCTCCACGACCAAAGGCCGCTGTTGCTTCACGAACAGCCGAATTGTAGAGTTCGGTGACTTCATCGAGCCGCCACGCCACTTTCATGCCACGTCCGCCACCGCCATATGCTGCTTTAATTGCAATTGGCAGGCCATATTGTTCGGCAAACGCCAGAGCTTCCTCTGCGTTTTTCACTGGTTCTTCTGTACCTGAAACCTGTGGTGCGCCTACCTGTTGGGCAATTTTGCGTGCTTTAACTTTGTCACCCAGAATATCAATTGTCTCTGGTTCAGGACCAACCCAGACCAACCCCGCATTAATAACTGCACGGGCAAATTCTGCCCGTTCAGCCAGAAATCCGTATCCGGGATGTACTATGTCGGCACCTGAACGTTTCGCAATATCCAATAATTGGTGAATATTAAGATAAGTATCTGCGGGGCTGTTTCCGCCTAAACTGTAAGCCTCATCAGCCAATTGTACATGTTGTGCATTGATGTCCGAATCAGCGTAGACGGCGATAGATTGTAAACCATAATCCCGGCAGGCACGGATGATACGGACGGCAATTTCACCGCGGTTAGCAATCAAAACTTTTTTCATGGGATGGTTTTTAATATTCATGGTGATTACGGTACTCATGAGCAGCAATCGCTCTCTTTTATTTCGTGAAATTCAGTGATTGGGTTGAAGCGGATACGGGCATTGACAGAAATTTGTCCCGCAAGATCGAGATGGTAGCTGGCAACGGAACCAATGACTGGATAGCCACCGGTCAAAGGGTGATCTGCTAAAAACAAAACTGGTTGACCACTGGCGGGAACCTGAATTGCTCCGGTGGTCGTTCCCTCACTCGGTAACTCTTTATGGTTAAGACGCGACAGTGGTGTGTCGCTATACAGGCGAATACCGACTCGATTAGATTGTGGTGTAACCTGCCAAAGTTGGCTTTTTAGCAGGGATAGCGCTTCTGTTGTGAACCAATCAGTACGCGGCCCCAGAATGATATCCAGTGTAACGATATCGTCAGAAGTAGGCATATTAAAAGCCGGCCTTTCATCCATTGATACCGCGCAACCCTGCGTCACAGTAAGAATATCCAAAATATCGCCTATAGCGATTGGCTTGGGGCCAATGTGTGCCAGCGTATCGTAAGAGAGGCTGGAGAGAATAGGTTGCTTGGCAAAGCCGCCACGCACAGCTAAATAAGAACGCACTCCCGCTTTGGGCGTTCCTAGTGTCACTGTATCACCTTCACTCAGATCAATAGGCTGATAGCCAGCAACCTGAAACTTGCGGCCAGATGCTGTTTGAACAGTGATTGGGCAGTCAGCACCTGTGACAGCGATAATGACATTGCCATGAGAAATAAAGCTTAATCCTCCTTGCACAATTTCCAGACATGCGTTATCCGAAGGATTACCGACGATCCGGTTGGCACTTCTCAGCGCGGTTTTATCTAGCGCGCCGGCAGCGGAAATACCTAAACTAGCTTGCCCTGAACGCCCTAAATCCTGAAAAAGTGTTTGTATTCCAGTGGTTAGGATTTCCAGCGAGGAGTGTTTATCAACCTGTGAAGATAGAACGTCCTTTATGGGGGCAACAGGGGTTTTGGGTTTAGTGATAGAGATTGCGGCGCCTTTGCCTTGATCTCTGAAACGTACCCGGAAACCGGGTTGTAACAGGGAAGAGGGAGAACGTGAGAGATCCCACATGCGCTCTGGCGTGATACCGATGATTTGCCATCCTCCCGGACTGGCTTGAGGGTATATCCCACTGAATTCTCCAGCCAGACCAACTGATCCCGCAGGAATGCGGGCTCTTGGCGTCATTCGGCGAGGGACATGTAAATGGTTTGAATCTGCGACTAAATAGGCAAACCCGGGGGCGAATCCGGTAAAAGCAACGGTGTACTCACTTTCTGTATGTCGCTTGATAACTTCTTGGGTAGTGATGCCGAGAATTTCTGCCACTTCCGCCAGATCTTCACCATTGTAATACACCGGGATTTCAACGAGTTTCCCTGTTGTCCTATCCAGTGTATTCAGGTTGCGGCCATTGATTTCTTTGGCAAGTTTGACGGTGGAAACAACATTGGGACGAAATCGAATCAACAGTGTTCTGGCCGCCGGAATAATTTCTTCTACGCCAGCAATAGAGCAGGTGTTAAGTGAATCAAATAACGCCAGCGTTTCATTCAGATCATGAAGCTCGACAATAATGGCATCTAAATTAACAGGTAAAAAACGCACTAGATACTCCTGGGCATTTAAATAAAGGAGCGTACGGTGATCCCGGCTTGTTGCAGGGTTAGTTTCACCTGACGTGCCATTTCTACTGCATCTGGGCTGTCACCATGAACACAGATGGAATCTGCCTGAATACGGGTAAAACTGCCATCAATGGCTTCAACTCCCCCTTCGGTCACCAATTGCAACATGCGTCGGGCAACGAGATTAGCGTCATGAAGCACAGACCCTTTTTCCCGGCGGGAAACTAGCGTGCCTTGTGGAGTGTAAGCTCTGTCAGCAAAGGCTTCCGCAACGGTACGCAAGCCTTTTTCCCTCGCTAAATCCAATATTTTTGAGCCGGCTAATCCAACCAGCGCTAAATTGTCATCCACTTCGCGAATCGCCGTAATAACGGCAAGGGCTTGGTATTCATCATGGGCAATCGTGTTATACAGTGCACCGTGCGGTTTAACATAACTTACGGTGGTTCCTGCCGCCGCTGCCAAACCTTTTAACGCGCCAATCTGGTAAATAACATCCGCGATCAGCTCATTGCTGGAAACATCCATATTACGGCGACCAAATCCGACAAGATCTGGATAAGACACATGAGCACCAATAATCACCTGATTTTCACGGGCAGCTTTTAAAGTTTGAAGGATCCCGGCAGGATCACCCGCATGAAATCCGCACGCTACATTGGCGCTGGTGACAATGCTCAGCATGGCGTTATCATCGCCCATTTTCCATTGACCAAAGCTTTCGCCAAGATCACTGTTTAAATCAATAATGTTCATAGTCGTGACTCCAATAAAATGATATTCAAAAAAGGAGTAAAAAATTCAGGATGCTTATCAGTTCTACAGATAGCATCCGCTACGCCGATAGACGCTGAATTAATGAATCGTTCCTCCGCCAGTAACTATGTCCTCACTGTTTTCTAATGCTTGCTTGATAGCGATTTTCAGGGCTGTTGTTATTGTTTCCAGCGTCATACTTGGTGTACCGGGGTGTTTTACCGCCTGTTCAGGCAGGTAGGGAATATGGATAAATCCACCACGTACTTTGGGATAAGTCAGTGCCAGATGATGTAGTAGGCCATACATGACATGGTTGCAGACATATGTGCCAGCACTCTGTGAAATCGAAGCGGGGAGCCCTGCGGTTTGCAGGCCACTGACGATCGCTTTAATCGGCAGGGTGGCGAAATAGGCAGCGGGTCCTGCTGCCACGATAGGGGTATCAATGGGTTGATTGCCCTGATTATCGGGAATACGTGCATCGTTGATGTTAATCGCTATGCGTTCCACCGTGATATCTGGTCTGCCACCTGCTTGTCCCACCGCAATGACCAGTTCAGGTTGTATCTCATCAATGGCAGTGCATAGGCAAGTTAGAGAAGTGTTAAATACACATGGGAGCTGTCGTGTCTCAATATGTGCTCCAGATAGTTGTTGGTTTTGCAGTTGTTTGACTGACTCCCACGATGGATTGATGGTTTCATTGTCAAAAGGTTCAAAAGCGGTAATTAGAACGGTTTTCATGGGATCTCCTTACAAAAACATCAAAAAATAGAGCAAAAAAACATTAGTAATCAGCAGCGTTATTCCAGTAGGAGTTTGTGCTTTAATGACCGCATTGCGATTGGGTAATTCCAGCAGCGCGGCCGGAACGATATTGAAATTTGCGGCCATTGGGGTCATCAATGTGCCACAATAGCCAGAGAACATGCCGATGGCGGCCATAACCGCCGGATTGCCGCCATGTTGCAGTACCAGAATGGGAATGCCGATCCCGGCGGTGACAATCGGGAACGCGGCGAAGGCGTTGCCCATGATCATCGTCAATAGCGCCATGCCGAGTATGTATGTCGCCACCGCGATAAATCGGTTATCTACTGCCAAATAGTGCTCTGTCAGGTGAGAAATGGCGGTACCGACACCTGCTACGGTAAATAATAGTCCTAACGTCGCTAATATCTGTGGCAGGATAAACGCCCAGCCGATAGCGTCCAGCAGGCGACGCGCTTCTTGGGTTGATTGAGCTACGCCTTCACGCGTCATTTTTAGTGTAATGCCATATCCGACTAGGCAGCCGATTGTCATGGAAAATAGCGTCACCAGCGTGGCATGGTTGCCGGTACCGAACAGAGCTTGTTGTAATCCAGGAACGTGGTTAAACAGTAATACGCCTGTCACCGTGACGATAGGGATTGCCAGTGCGGGAAGAAATAGACGATTACCCAAACGGGAGGCGCTTTCCTGCCGTTGCTGAGGTGTGCGTTGAGGGTAGCTACCCAATCGTACACCGCCAAAACCTGCCGTCAGTGCCATCAATACGACGATCAGCCCCACACTGATATGCAACATCTTTTGGGCTTCGGCTTCGCTGTCTGCCCATAGTGCTATTAAGCGGTAAGTCCAGTCGCCTACCAGAAACACGATGCCATATAGCGCCCAGAACAAGCTGGTGGTCAGGCGGCGAGGATTGGTGTGGTCACGCCAGGACATTACTGCCACAGCTAACAGAATCACGCCTGCCAGCCAATAAAGATACTGTTGCTGAAACATTACTCCACCTTCCTTCGATTTTTGTCCATATCATTCAGTGCTGCCAGTTTGGCAGCGATCTGGTGATCAAGACGAGACAAGCGGAAAGCGTGGATCAGAAAAGCACAGATGGCGGTAGGAATTCCCCACATGGCGATATGTAGCGGCTCTGTTTGGATGCCGCCAGACTCTAGCATAAAGTTATGCATAAAGATGATTGCGCCAAAGGCGACGAAAATATCCTCACCGAAGAACAGGCCAACATTGTCGGTTGCTGCCGACATGGCCCGCAGGCGATAACGTACATCGTCAGGCAGGTCATGATGACGGTTTTCCGTCGCTCCCTCGACCATCGGTGCCAGCAAGGGACGCACCATTTGTGGGTGTCCTCCTAAACTGGTCAGCCCTAGTGCAGCGGTTGTTTCACGAATAAACAGATAGATGATTAGCAAACGTCCTGCGGTTGCTGTTTTAATATTGCTAATCCAGGTCTGAGCCCGCTCTTTTAAACCGTGCCGTTCCAAAAGGCCGATAGTTGCCAGCGGCAACAGCAAAATTAGTGGCAAATTTCGGGTATTGAGGAAGCCGGAACCTAGCTTTTCCAGAATCTCTGTGATCGACATATGTGCTGCCAGCCCGGTGATGATCCCTGCGACAATTACCACCAATACTGGATTAAACCTAAGTAAAAAACCCACGACAATAACTGCGATACCAATCAACGGCCATAGATTCACGATCTGTTGCATGTTGTCTCACCTCGGTAGATAAAAATTGCGGTTGCTTGCTGTGTCGTCATAGGCTGAATTCCTGTGTGGTAGATAAATTTATATCTAAGCAATATGCGTACCATCGTTGGATAATTTTCATTTATTGTTAAAGTATTATTTTTATATTGTTGAACAATAAATAGAGTGAGGCGAAAGAATAGGCAAAATAAATTATTTTTTTATTATGGAAATGAAATGCAGATCACTGTTTACAATAATGATGCTCTATTATGGTGCGTTTAATGCACTATCATGAGGCAATAATCATTCTGGCGTAGAAAACAGTAAGCGGGTTAGATCCCTATGCTTGCTGACAGTAGGTGAATGTGTGAAGATTCCTGCCATCCTTTTATTGCTTTAAGACTGGTAATTCGTGGCTGGATTGGGTCATCATACGCCCTTTCGACTAACCATTATGAAAAAAGATAATTCCGCTCCTAAGATATTAAGTGAAAAAGTAACAGATATTATCCGGCAAAAGCTGATTATTGGAGAGCTATCACCCGGTCAACGACTGTCAGAAACGGTTTTGAGCGAACAGCTTGAGATATCGCGTAATACATTACGTGAGGTTTTTCGGATACTGACTCAGGAAGGGTTACTGCGATATGAACCTAACCGTGGTGTTTTCGTCGCCACACCGAGTATCGCTTCTATTATTGATATTTATCGAGTCCGACGGCTTATTGAATGTCAGGCATTAGAGCAGTCTTACCCTATGCATCCTGCGGTTGGACACATGCGTAGGGCAATTGAAATGGCGAAACAGTGTCGTGATATTCAGGACTGGATCGGTGTTGGAACCGCAAATATGGCGTTTCATTCCGCTATTGTTCAACTTACTGACAGTGAACGGTTGATAACATTCTATGGGCATATTTCTGCGGAATTGCGTCTGGCTTTTGGTTATCTGAACGATCCTGAACTTTTTTATGCTCCTTATATTGATCAGAATGCCCATATTTTTGCGTTACTTGAGAAAGGTGAACCAGAAAGTGCGGCCTCTGAGTTAAAAAGCTATCTGGAACAGTCAGAACGTACTGTATTAGCGGCTTATACGCGCAAAAATCGTGCTTAATAAATAAAGATTAAGATAATACCTGCGGCTAGATTGGCAAATTTATTTAAAATTTTTTCATATTTTTCCTTTGTAACGTTATGTTTGTTTGGTGCCTTTCCAGACAAAGGCGATAGTGTTTATAGAGATCAAGGAAGTCAATGCTAAGAGAAGTTATATATGCCTTTTGTGCCATGATGTCGAACTTTTTAATCGATCATGTGGTTATTAAAAACATCATTCATCGTATTTTTGCGGTAATTCATATTAGTAACATGAATTACAGGAAAACGTGACTTATAGTCCGTGGTTTGATAAGTAACGCCGTTCGATACTTATCGAATGAAAAAACCTGACACTATAAAATCCATTTTTGGGCAAAGAGTTAGATATATCAGAACGGCATCTGGTATGTCTCAGGAAGCTTTTGCCGATAAATGTGGGCTTGATCGCACTTATATCAGCGGCATCGAACGCGGCGTCAGGAATCCCACGCTTGAAGTTATTAATGTCATCGCAAGTGGTTTACAGATCGAATTAAAAGATCTGTTTGACTTTGACGCAGAGAAAAAGAGTTAGTCGATTTTATTTGAGTATTGAGTTTTTACTCATTCTTGTTGTTTTGTTGTTTTGTTGTTTTGTTGTTTTGTTGTTTTATTGTTTTATCGTCTCTCCTCCGTTAGAAGATTTTATTCTGTTGTTACAGTCACGGATCTGAATCGTTTCTGTTAAATTCCCCAAAACAAGAGATTAAGCGCATCTTTGATATCAGATGACCATTGGCTCACATCAGTGATTTTCTCTCCGATTACGCTTTCTGAGACACTCGAAAGTTCTGTTGTTAAAAGTCGGTAATTTTCATCTCTGATTTGCACTATAGGAAATAGATGACGACTCACCTTGCTTGAAAAATGATGCGTTTCAACCAAAGGAATAACCATACGCCTTCCTGGTGTTTCAATGATGTCGCTTTGTACATCAACAAACATACTGTATTTGCTTTCGCTCCGTTTGTATTGATAAACAATAAATTGCATTTACCAGTTCCTGTTTTCATCAGCAAATGAGCCATATTGTTCAATAAATTGAGCAACTTCTTCCATTCCTTTGCGATTATCTGCTTTCCAACTTTCAGCTTTGATTCGTTGAGCTTCTCTGGTCATGATTTCATTAACAAAACCTGAAATGTTTACACCGGCTGAACTCAGGATCAGATAATTTTCTTTATCAACCGTTACGTTAACTCTATGCTTCATAGCACACCTCAAAAACACACTTTAAGTACACATTAAAAGTATGTATTTCGTGAAAACAAAAGGCAACCTTATTTTTTACGTTCGCATGAGGAAATGGATTGCGAGCAGGAAAAGATAAATGCAAGCAGTTACAAGTAATCATTATTCTTACCGAGTGGTATAAAGTAGATTGAGGCAGCTTATCTTGTTGATAAACTGCCTCGTTTTGCTCTACAGCCACTTACTTTGTGTACCTCGAAGGCCATATTTCAGCGGGATCGCAATCTAAAGCTTCGGCAATAAGCCGTTGACCTTTAGGCCAGCGGCGTTGCAGGGTATTAGCAAGGGTAGATGATGCTAGCCCTGCCTCTCTTGAAACGGCGGCTAATGATGTTCCCCGTTTTTTCAGCTCGGCGATAATGTCTGCTGGGTGCCAGTCCTGATTTTTCATTATTAATCCTCTGCGTTACGGATAACTTTGATATGAAAAGGTAAGTCGTTACATAGTAGACTATAAGTCACATATGATAACATAACTTGTCGCAAAAAGTGACTCATAGTCCGTGGTCTGATAAGTAACATAATTCGATACTTATCGGATGAAAAAGCCAAATGCTGTAAAATTTCTTTTTGGACAAAGAGTTAGGTATTTCAGGCAATCGTCTGGCATGTCTCAGGAAGCTTTTGCCGATAAATGTGGAATCGACCGGACGTATATCAGCGGTATTGAGCGTGGGGTTAGAAATCCTACGCTGGAAATCATCAATATTATTGCGAATGGTTTACAGATTGAGCTAACAGATCTGTTTGATTTCAGCACTAAATCAAAAGGCTAACAGTTGCTTTCCCCTTCATTTCTTAGAAATTTTCTTACCTTAATCTTTTTATTGGAGGAAATTACCTATGGTGATTTGGTTGAGTATTTGGCCGCCCAGAAAAAGCAGACATGGAGGCTTCCATAAATCCCTTCTGCCCATTTGAATAAGTTTATTGAGGAAGAACCTATATCTCCCTCAATAAATAGCTTTATTAAATGGTGATAATTTTCTGGGTGTTATCTCGTTCAATTTTTATGGTCAATTTACCCGATGGGGTCTCTGACAACTGATTGCGAAGGTAGGTGATATCCTTAGGAAGGGCTGGTTGACCATTAACTTCCAGTACAATATCACCGTTCTTTAATCCAAATTTTTCAATATCTTTTGGATCGTTGTAAAATATTTCTACTTTGTTATTAAAATAGCGGATTGCAATTGTGCGAAGTAGTGGGTTGTCATAACGGGTGAAATTTTTGGCGTTAAAGCAGAGCAGCATTTTATTTGGGATAAACAGATAATCATCAAAACGCGAGAAGAAACTCATACCAAGATTGTAGAGATCATTTTTATTTTCGCCAATTCTCAGACGACCTACCGGCAGTTGCTGTAAATACAAACCATCAATCAGGTATTCTTTGCTACTATCAAGCCCACCGGCGGACGCGTATTTGACACTGGTTCCTTCAGAAATTTTATCTTTGTGCTCTTTTTTCAGATATTCAATAAATTCCTTAGAAACATAGCTGTAATCAGCCCCGGTATCTATATTAAAAACGACATTAGAGATCTGGATTGCGGGGGATTTGCCGTAGCTATCACTGTAAGGTTCACATTGTTGATAATTTAGGATTGAAGGCGCATGGCGCCATACTGTCAATGTATGGTTCAGGTTATTTATTTCCCAGTTTAACTGACGAAAAGTGTCAATTCCGAGAATACCATCCAGTTCTTGACCAAGGGACTGATTAAAGAGACTCATGTCAATGCCAATCCAGGGATCAGAACCCAGCACCGTATGATTACCTAGGATAATTGCCAGGGGTTGCCATAATGTTAGATCAGCTTTGTGTAAGCGTTTTTCACTGGTTGTAACCAGTCCATCGGATAGCATACGGTGGAATGTAACCGGTATTTTTGATTCTGGTGTGGTTTGTGTCAGCGTTTTTGCCAGCTTATTATCGATGAAGGTATAACTGGCGCCAGTATCCAGCAAGAATTGATATTTTTTACCGGAGATAGTGACAGGAACAATGATCGATGTTGGTTGATGGATGTCCAGCTTAGTAGAAAGGACGGGTTTGTTTTCTTCTGGCATATGGATTTTTTCCATATGGCTACAGCCCGTTATTAGTGTCAGCAAACTGGCGGTAATAATTGACCGAGAGGCTATCTTTTCCTGTTTTTTCATAATATTAGATTCCTTTTCTAGGGAGTGGAAGATGAAAATCTAGGGTCCGGTAAAACCCAACATAATGCACGGGAAGCAATAAAATGTTGCGTATGACCTAAGGTAGTACGCGTTATCAGCTTAGCTTCATTGCAAATATTATTATCTGCTTTGTACTAAAGCCAAAGATAAACAATAACATCATTATATTAGTTGATGTGAAATGTAGTGAATAATTGTTTAACTGCGGTTGAACTATTATTGGTTTCAACGGTAATATTGGTGAAAATATCGGCTATTGATAAATGTGAACGGTAAAAGTTATTAATGGCGATATTTATAGAATAATTAATTGGCAATAGAGGTAGCATTAAAAGATAAATTATCTGGATGTGTTTGATTATATAGTGTATATCAATGATAACAATTTGAAATAAAAATCACTATAAATCATTTTAGGTATAATGTAAAGGTAATGAATATTTATTGGATTTATATTTATATGTGGAAATTATTTTTCTGATAAATATCCAGATGATCTCAATATAATAAAATAACACCTTTGGGCTAAAGGAATATATTGATTTTATGTCTATATCACTAAAACTCAGCATTGTCGTATCCATTTATAATGGAAAGCGGTTTTTACCGCAGTTTTTTGTCAATTTATCTCGGCAAAAGCTAACTGATTTTGAATTAATTTTGGTTGATGATGGTTCAACGGATAATAGTCGCCAGATTATTGAGCAATATGCCGAAAAATTCCCAAAGACAGAAATTATCACGCAGAAGAATCAAGGAGTTTCTGTTGCCCGTAACACGGGGTTAGCGAAAGCCAGAGGTGATTATGTGGCTTTCCCTGATATTGATGATGTCATTTATCCGGGTATGTATAACCGGTTGTTAGAGATTGCTCAGAATAATGATTTGGATATTGCTACTTGCAACGGTCATTATGTTTATGATGATGGTCGGCCTGCTCGAAAGATTTTTCCTTCCGAGCGCCTCTCTTCTACCGCGGTTTTGAGCGGGCCAGAATGGTTGCAACAAGCACTGAGTTCACGCAAATTCCTGCATGTAACTTGGCTGAATATCTACAAACGGGCTTTTCTGACAAAACATCATTATCAGTTTGAACCGGGGTTGCATCATCAGGATATTCCGTGGACAACAGAACTCTTGTTGACGGCAAATCGGGTGCAATATATTGATGAATCTTTTTATGATTATCTGATTCACGCCGCTTCGGTGTCCCATGTTCCTGCGGATGATGGTATTAAGGTAAGAACAGCACATCACTATATGAAAATCTTGGAGATGCTGAATAAGATTAATCAGCGTTATCCACAGCAAGTCAAGCAGGCTCCGGCGTGTCATTGGCAGATTGCGAAAGAAGGGCTAGGGATTTTGCATACCATTAATGAGATAGAATCTTCTACGATGAAGCAACAAATGGTGCATGAATTGTTTGAGCGCGGTATTTGGTCAATGATCTGGAAAAATGCCCGTGGATTTAGATTGCGTTGGCGTTTGGCTCGTCGATATCCGCGACTTAGAGCGGTGTTAAAAGCCGTTTAATAGTGAAAATAACGGCTTTATTATCGTTCCCTACCTGTGATTATTTTCCATCTTAATCGCAGGTATCGCCGATGTTTTTCAACGCATCAATAATCAATTGCCAGAATCGCTGTTGATCGAGTTTGACTGCAACTTGGGTATGGCAATCTTCTGATGGTGGATAACGGAAATCCGCTACGGTCATTCCCACAGTTAAGGTACCATTCAGTTCAATATTGACGGGGACTTTTTGCGTTGTCATCACTGTAGGATCAATAATATAGGCGACAGCACAAGGATCATGTATTGGAGGGCAGTTGAAACCATGTCTCTTCTGATAACTTTCACCATAGTACTCCAGTAGCTCTACGACAAATTGAGACGCTTTGGTATTAATACGTGAAATTGCTTTGGTGATTTCTGGCGTGGCCCGTGCTTGGTGCGTTAGATCCAGGCCGACCATCGTCAATGGCCATTTTTCATTGAAAACAATATGTGCCGCTTCTGGATCGGTTTTGATGTTGAATTCTGCTACTGCGCTTCTGTTAGCCGTGTGATATCCACCGCCCATTAATACCACTTCTTTTACCCGTTCAACGATCTTCGGTGCTTTACGGACGGCGAGAGCAATATTGGTTAAGCTGCCAACGGGAACCAAAGTCACCGTTTTGGGCGGATGAGACATAATAGTATCAATAATCAGATCAGTGGCGTGGCGAGGATCCAGAGTTCGAGAGTGTTTAGGCAACTTCACGCCACCCAGACCAGATTCGCCGTGAATATCCGATGCCGTTTCGAGCTCGCGAACTAATGGCCGATGACAGCCTGCGGCAAAGGGCACACCGGTAATACCAGCAATATGCGCTATCGCCAGCGCATTGTGAGTGACTTTATCCAGTGTCTGATTCCCGACAACTGTCGTGACGGCTAATAGCTCAATATTAGGGTTGCCATGCGCCAATAACATCGCGATAGCGTCATCATGTCCCGGATCGCAATCAAGAATAATTTTTTTGGTGGTCATTTTTACTCCTTGCCAGAGAAAGTGATATAAAAAATGAGCATAATCCAGTTAAAACGTCTATTCCGTGACAAAATCTTAGATCTGGGTGGGTGCTCTCATAAATAATTAGTAAAATGTTTCATAATTGTGATTTGATTAACACATAAACGATAATTGAGTTGTGGAGCCAGTTTAAGTGTGATTTTTATATAGTTTCGCTATGGAATTGGCGAGCAATATCTGCTTCGGATTTATTATTAATTTATGAATAATTGCGAGGGCTTGAATGGATATTCATGTAGATAGATTATCAACAGTGATTGAATCGGTGGCAACCAGTGAATTTTATCCTAATTTACTGACTTGGCTGGAACAATTTATTACTTTTGATAACGCCATTGTTTATGCCTTTGAACAAGGTTCTTCTCCGCGTTGTTTGAGTAAAACCGAGAAGAAAAACAGTGATGCAATAAATCAGATTTATCAACAGGGCGCTTATCTGCAAGATCCGTTCTATCAAGCCTTGATAGATGGGGCTGACACTGATCTATTTACCTTACGGGAACTAGTCCCTTCAGGGTTTTATCATACTGATTATTATCTGAATTTTTATCGTAAAACTGGTTGGCAGGATGAAACGGGGGTTTTACTGAAGCTCTCTCCCCAAAGGCAACTTGGCCTGTTTTTTGGTAAGGAAAATCAGCCATTTTTCATCCAGAAACAGCATCGGAAAAACTTGAAAACTACACTGGAAATTATCCGCAGTGTAGCGCGATTACATGATGATATGACGCAGCAAGCCCCTTCTGCTGAAATGGTTTATCTGGATACTCAGACTCGTTATGCCTTGACTCCGAGAGAATGTGAGATTGTGGAGTTGATATTGCAAGGTAAAGGCTCACCACAGATTGCTGAGAAACTTTTTATCAGTACGGGGACGGTGAAAAACCATCGGAAAAATATTTATCAAAAATTACAAATCAGATCACAAGCAGAGCTTTTTAGCCTGTTTATGGTGCCACCTACTCGTTATTTTGCCTGAGTCACAAATGTTAAAACTGTGTTGCAAATATCCCTAAAGGGACATGGTGATGTGACTCTGCGCTACAGATAATCCGGTGATTATGTTGGATGCTAATCGGGCTATCACATGAACAATCATCTTGATTCATTAACTTATTACGCTGCGACCAAGAAATATGATCTTCGTTTTCCGGCATTACAAGAAGATCTGGATGTAGACGTCGTGATTATCGGCGGTGGATTTTCCGGTATCAATACTGCGCTTGAACTGGCGGAAAAAGGTATCACTAATATTGCGATCTTGGAAAGCCGTCATCTTGGCTATGGCAGTACAGGTCGTAATGGTGGTCAGGTTATGGCGGGTATCGGTCATGATCTGGAGGTGATCAAACGCTATATTGGTGAGCGAGGGTTGGAAACGATCTTTCAGATCAGTAATCTGGGTGCCGGCATCATTCGTGATCGTATCGCTAAATATAATATTGATGCTGATCTCTGCCGGGGTTATGGCTATCTTGGCATGAATAAGAGGCAGGAAAAGACGTTACGTAGCTGGTTGCAAGATTTTAAGGCGGTTTCTCCTGATGAAGAGATTGAGCTTTACACCGGCTCTGATGTGAAAAAGGTGATTGGTTCTGATGTTTATACTTGTGCGTTGAAGCATATGGGGGGTGGGCATGTCCATTCTCTAAACCTGTTGCTAGGTGAGGCAAAAGCGGCGACAGACCTTGGCGTAAAACTCTTTGAGAACAGCCAGGTACTGAATATTGAATATGGTCCCAGAGTAACGGTTCGTACCGCGATGGGATCGGTTCGTGCTAATAAAATGTTGTGGGCCTGTAACGCCTTTCTTAATAGTGGTCTTGAGCCATATATTTATAAAAAGGTGGTCAACACTTATGCCTTCCAATTAATGACGGAAGTGTTGCCGGATGACTTGATTGAGAAAATCAGCCCGATTCGCGGTGCATACAGTGATATTCGTCCGGTTATTGATTACTTCCGTGTGACGAAAGAAAACCGTCTCTTGTTCGGTAGCGCAACCCCCTTCATTGAACATATCCCATCTGATTTGAAAGCCTGGAACCGCCACTTGATGTTGAAAGTTTTCCCTTATCTGAAAGATGTGAAGGTTGAACTGGCATGGGGAGGACCGTTGTGTTGCAGTGCGAACTTGTTCCCACAGATTGGTTCTCTGCCGCAGCACAATAATGTGTTCTATGTGCAGGGCTATTCCGGTTTCGGAGTCACGCCAAGCCATATCGTTTGTAAGGTATTGGCCGAAGGGATGAGCGAAGGATCTGAGCGTTATGATCTGATGAGTTCAATTCCTCACGTAAATATTATTGGCAAAGATAAATTGCGACATCTGATGGTGTCAGCGGGCAAGATTTGGCATCAAACGTCGGGATTTTGGAAAGGTCGCCGTTAACTTATTGATATCAATAATATTCATTGGGCAATTTATAAATTATTTTATTTGGAACGAGAACATTATGATTAAATCACTTTTACTGAACAAACCCCTGCCTGAATTATTGGACATTGGTAGCGTAAGCAATCTGGGATCGACTGTGTTGGAAGGCGATCCGCAGGCCAGTATGGCAATGATATTTGGTGAACCAACGGATGACCTGAGTTGTGGGATTTTCGCCTGTACTCGTGGCAAGTTCAGTATGGTGTATCCGTTTGATGAGCATGCAACCGTTACAGAAGGTTCAGTAAAATTGACCGATGTGAAGAGCGGTGAAACCATTGAATATCATCCTGGAGATTCCTGGTTTGCGCCGAAAGGAACCGAAGTGTTGTGGGAAATCACCGTTGACCGTTTTGTGAAGCATTATCTGGCTTGTAAAGGTTAAAAAAACACTTATTTGATAGAGGTAAATAATGAGTGATATTAACTTATTACAGTCAGTTACGGCCTTTTTGCAGCATAATCATGGACATTATATTAATGGTCAGCCGGTCATTGGTCAGGGGAGTGAAACGCTTTCTGTGGTAAATCCCGCGATTGATGAAGTTATTGCAACGGTTAATCAAGGCGGTGAAGCGGAAGTAAATGCCGCTATGCAAGCGGCACATGCGGCATTTCATGGGGTATGGGCCCAAACTTCACCGATGGAGCGCGGTCATTGCCTGAATCGTCTGGCAGATCTATTGCTGGCACATCGGGAAGAGTTGGCGCAGTTAGAAACCCTCTGCTCCGGTAAAACTATCCAGTTGTCCCGCATGCTGGAAATTGATTCCTCCGCTCAGTTCCTGCGTTATTTTGCCGGATGGTCAAGTAAGATCAGCGGAGAAACCCTGAATGTCTCTTTGCCCTCTTTTAAGGGTGAACAATACACGGCGTTTACCCGTCGCGAGCCGATAGGTGTTGTGGTGGGGATAATTCCGTGGAATTTCTCCATCATGGTTGCTATCTGGAAAATAGCGGCTGCACTGACTTGCGGCTGTACCATTGTATTGAAACCCAGTGAATACACCCCGTTGACCATGCTCAGAGTGGCTGAATTAGCCAAGGAAGCGGGTATTCCTGATGGTGTCATTAATGTGATTAATGGTTCAGGTTCGGTGCTTGGTCCTGCGCTGATAGGTCATCCATTGTGTGCCAAGGTGACTTTCACCGGTTCAGTGCCAACGGGTATTGCTGTTGGTAAATCAGCAATGGAACAGGGATTGACTCGTGCCACGCTGGAATTGGGTGGCAAGAACGGCGCGGCGTTTTTAGCGGATATGTCCGTTGAAAAAATTGTCGATGGTATTCTGGAAGCCGGTTATCTCAATCAAGGGCAGATTTGTGCGGCGGCGGAACGTTTCTATATTCCTGCAAGCCATATGGATGACGTGTTGAAACTGTTGTCTGAAAGACTCGCGGCAATGAAAATTGGCTCGCCTCTGGATGAATCGACAGAAATGGGGCCGTTGGCAAACAAAGCGCACTATAACAAGATCCTGTCCCTGTTTGAGCAAGCTCGTCAAGAAGGCAGTGAGATTGTTTACGGAGGTCATGCTCTGGCCGTGCCGGGTTTCTTTGTGGCGCC
Source organism: Photorhabdus kleinii (assembly GCF_025384885.1). Classification (NCBI taxonomy): domain Bacteria; kingdom Pseudomonadati; phylum Pseudomonadota; class Gammaproteobacteria; order Enterobacterales; family Morganellaceae; genus Photorhabdus; species Photorhabdus kleinii. Next base: position 32,592 of record NZ_JAJAFY010000033.1, on the reverse strand, counting down.
AACAGTGATTCGTGCTAACAGCCCTGAAGATTCATTGATGAAGGAAGAGACATTTGGTCCTATCGGGACTTTCCTCAGCTATAACGATGAGGAAGAGCTGATTGGATTGATGAACAGCACGCCATTTGGTTTAGCGGCGAGTTTGTGGACCAATGATCTCAGCAAAGCCATGCGTATGATCCCGCGTATCGAAGCGGGGACCGTTTGGGTCAATATGCATACATTCCTCGATCCGGCATTACCATTCGGTGGTACCAAATCCTCAGGTATCGGTCGTGAATTCGGTAGCGCCTTTATTGAGCACTATACTGAATTGAAATCCGTGATGGTTCGTTACTGATTTGATATTCGGATCAAAATAAGCAAGGCCCCTTGATTAAAGGGGCCATTGTCAAACCTAAGGTCATCACTGGCATTTTATCCAGGAGAGGGCTTCTCAGGGCAGCAGGTTGATTGTGTACTACTCACCACTATAATTCAATACTCGTGATTAATAAGGTAACGAGTGCTACGACCACCAGCACCAGTACTTTCTAAACAACCTAGCTCAACCAAATGTGTCAGGTGTCTGGTTGCAGTGGCGCGACTGACCTTCGCTACCTTTTGATATTGGCTGCTACTAATGCCTTGCTCAAAATTGCCATCCAGCATACGGTTTAGCACCTTCGTTTGCTCTGCTGTAAGTTGAGTCTGGTCTATCCGGCGCCAAAATTTAGCTTTTTGCACAACCTGATTAATTTCTTTCAATTTATTTGTTAAGGTCTCATTCAGTATTTTCAAAAACCAAACCAACCAATCAGTAATATCCAAACCGCCACGTTGAGTACTTTCAAGGATTTCGTAATACGCTTTACGATGATGACAAATACTTACCGACATTGCATAGAAACGAATTGAACGGTTTTCGGCTTGAGCAAGTGCAAGGTCTGTTAAAAACCGGGTAATGCGCCCGTTTCCGTCGTCTAAAGGATGGATTGTTACAAACCATAAATGGACAATTGCTGCTCTGATGATGGGATCGAGACTAGTATCTGTTCTGGATTGATTGAACCACGTTATAAATTGGGGTACTTCATCGACCATTTTTTCTGGTGGTGGTGCCTCAAGGTGAACGGTTGGCTTATCCAAACGACCGGATACCACTTCTATCATCCCTTCGCGTAATTTGCCTCCTTGTATCGGATTGAACAGGGTATAGCTTTCGGGAAATATCAACTGATGCCACTTGAGTATGCGTTCAAGGGTTAAATCGGAGTGGTTATTTTCTATCACATCAAGAGCAACCTTTGTAATGCCGTCACTCTTTTCTACGATTGGATAAGGTTTTTCTTCCGTAATACCTAATCTGTTTGCCAATGATGAACGTATCGAAGCTGCATTCAGTCTTTCTCCTTCAATTTCACTTGAATAGAGTATGCTAGATAGAAGGCTATCAAGTGTTGCCTGCTTGGTGTCTTCATAATCAGATTTGCCTAATAACAGTCCCTGATTGAAATGCACATCTCGCAGTAATGGTGCAATAGTATTGACATTCCAATGGAATTCTGGCCATTTCGGTTGTTCCCATATCCACATTTGCTTCACCCGTGAGTCAAATAAGGCTTCTATTCTACTCACCAAATGAGGCGAATAGTAATGTTATTTGACTCTTTCTGGGCTTTTTGCCTTGTATCTTGGCCGACATTGGGTAAGTTTTTACCAATCACAAATGTCGAGTAATAAACCCGTTGGAAACCAATTCAGTGCGATTAGTCACTTTTGTTTTGGCAAAGATATTGCGCAGGTGGGTTTTGACGGTAGATAGGGAAATATTAAGTATCTGTGCAATACGTTTGTTACTTGATCCTTCTCTTATTAAATTAATAATTTCTTGCTCTTTAGCTGTCAAAATAGTGGGGGTTTCAGGAAGCAAGTCTCTGACAGCTAATTCAATTAATGGCAGAATAGCACTGAGGCGGTTAAAGTCTTTTGGTGTAAATGGGGTATCTCGTAATAAAGAGACGCCGGCAATAATTCGATTGTGTTGACGGATAAATATTTCGGCGATGTCCTGTATATTATTTGGCTGCATAAATTCATGATAATATTTGTTATGTTTAGTTAGTGTTTTCTGATCCATGCCAACCATATTGATATCATTTTGTTGATAATTAGCCGGTTTTAATGGATCTAAGTGCTGAAAATGAGTCAGATAATTCTGGTGAGTTTCGTCGGAAATACCATATAGAATGTAATTCTCAGGGCGTAATTCATTATTCACCAAATAGAATGCTGCGGCTGAGATAGGAATCAGATGCGCAATGGTGTTTAAGCAGCTGTGGATTAGAGCATTTTCACGGCTATTCGGTAGTACAGTAGACAAGAAAGTTCTCCCTTTAGAATAATGTCTAACTGGATAAATCAATTCTGACGATTAATCAAATGCTAATTAAAATCCAGAGTCAACACAAAATAAACATATTAATAACGTGATATAGATTGCAATAATTGAAATTTCTCACCGTGATGATCACCTGTTAAGAATAGAGGTTTTGGTATATATCTGAAATAATTTCTTAATGCATTGATTAAGTAATCTATTTTTTATTGATTGATATTTAAGTGATTATTTTTGATTTTTGTTTTTTTCTGGTATTTTTCGTCACACCTTTTCGGCTATGAATCCCCCTTTAGGTATCGTTCTTTAGGACGATAGCCGGTATTCCGTTTCACTTTCTATAGTGTATTTATCCTCAATAAAGTTTACAAAAAATTCACAAATAAATCGCTGTGAGCGTTATTTCTATGACCGGAAGTAAAAGGGAAGATAAATGAAGATGTCAACACGACTGACTTCGCATATTGAAAAGGGAGTGGTGGGGTTTCCTACCACACTGGCAAGTTCTGTCGGGGTGATCATGGCAAGCCCGGTTATTCTGACCGTGACCAGTGGCTTTGGGATTGGCGGTGACACTTTCGTACTGGCAATGCTGATCAGTTTTATCATGATGCAGGCCCAAGTGACGACGTTTGCTGAGGCGGCAGCTATTTTGCCTACCTCCGGCTCTGTCTATGATTATATCTCTTGTGGCATGGGACGGTTCTGGGCAATTACCGGCGCACTTTCGGCTTATTTGATTGTTCATATTTTTGCGGGTACAGCAGAAACGATCCTCTCCGGTATTATGGCATTGGTGAATTTTGACAGCCTTAATACGATGGTGGAAAGTCATAACGCTTCATGGATGGTTGGTGTTGGGCTTGTTATTACGTTCGGATTACTTAATGCGTTGGGTATTGAAGCGTTCGGTAAAGTCGAAATTGTGCTGACATTCTGCATGTGGAGTACTTTGGTTATTTTCAGTATTTGCGGATTATTAATGCCATTTGCTGTGCCGCTGGAGAGTTGGTTTGGTGAAGGGCTTAATCTCGGCGATCCCTTGGCGGTGCTGAGTTTAGTAGGAATGGCAATGTTTATGTTTGTCGGCTGTGAACTAGTGACGCCAATGGCGCCGGAAATTAAAAATTCTGCCAAAGTTTTGCCGCGAGCAATGGTGACGGGCCTGTGTGGGGTGGCGTTCTGTATGGGTCTATATGGAGCGTCAATCAGCCATCAGGTAGAAAATGTGCTGGTGGATGTAGAAAATAACGTTCGCTTACTGGAAACACCAATGGCCATTCCTGCTTTTGCCGGCCAGGTGATGGGGGATTTTGGTAAATATTGGATTGGTATCGGGTTATTACTGGCGGGAGCGGCAACAATTAATACCCTGATGGCGGCGGTACCGCGTATTCTCTATGGTATGGCATTGGATGGCGCATTACCGCGTATTTTTGCTTATTTACATCCACGTTTTAAAACGCCAATATTTGGGATTTTGGTTGCGGTAATGCTCCCCTGTTTACATACCTTTATTATTCAGGGTGACTTGAACCGGATTATGCCTTTGGTATTAGCAGCGGTATGTGCCTGGTGTGTCGCTTATTTGCTGGTGACATGTTCTGTGATATTGCTGCGTATCCGCAGACCTGATTTACATCGTGCTTATAAATCCCCTTTTTTCCCATTACCTCAAATTGTCTCTAGTGTAGGAATTATTTTGGCGATCATTCACATTACACCTCCGGGAATGAATCCCGGTGATGTGTATATTCCATTCGCCATCATGTTGGGCTTGACCGCCAGCTATGCCCTGTTTTGGACGCTCTGTGTGCAACGGGTGAATCCGTTTAAACCCGTACCCGTTGAACAGGTACTTTCACATACTTTCACTAAGGGTGAATTGCCGGAGGTACAACTTGAGCCACTTCGTTCCCTTAATTGATGGTATTTGGCGGCGGTTAAATAAACCCCGCTATCCTACTGGCTATCAGGCAGGTATAACGCTAAGCCGGTTGAAACAGAATTTATCGCCTTATTGTTGTGAGCGTTTATCAGCAGAAAGTTTGCAAGTGACATTACCTGATGGATTGCAGATTGAAGTTTGTGAAAAGCCGAAGACGCTGTTTCTGGCTTATATTGTCAGTTGTTGTTTTCGTTTGCAGGGAATCACGTCACTCAAGGAAAAAATCGTTATTAAAGCCAAGGTAAAGGGGATATTTCGGCGAAAAACCGTGACTTATTACTGTTGTCATGGTGCAGAGTTTGGGCAACAGATTATTGATTTACTTAATCAGTATCCATTAATTGGCGAAACGTTAGCGGAACTGGATTTTCGGGATCTCGTTTTGAATATTCATCAGGGGCAATGGCAATTTGAGGTGGAACATTTTGCCGCTTCTGAGGTTGTTAGTCGATTGCCGGCCAGTCGTCGTTATTTACGTTTGACTTCTGAGCAGCGCCATTTGTTGCTCAGTACGTTGCTGATGTTTAAGCAACTCATGGAAAAGATTTAATATTTTACAGCGCGAGATGTCGTTTGTTTGCTAGTAAAAATGTCGTATGTTTGCTACGCTTATCGATCATGATTTCTGGAGAGTCCCTCATGATTATTAAAGAACGTATTCAGGCGCGTTTGAAGCGATCAAAACGTTATGTGTTCATCCGTGACGACTTTAAAGATATTGCCGGTTACGATCAGGTAGGAAGGATACTGCGTAATTTAGTCAAAGAAGGTCAATTGCTGAAAGTAGGATACGGTGTTTACACCAAGGCTCGGAAAAACAGTATTACTGGGAAAATAATGCCTGCTTCTCCGGGAGGTTCTGATGCGGTTATTCTTGAAGCACTAGAGCGTTTAAAGGTGAAATACCGTTTGGATGGAGCTTCTGCTGCTTATACTGGCGGTAAATCAACACAGATTCCCGCTTATATCCAAATCAAAACCACACTCCGTTTCAAACGAGTGCTATCGGTGGGGAACAGCCGATTAAATGGATGATTTATCAGGTTTATTCGCAGATGTTGCTGATGTGCTAGGTATCGGTGCTGTTTCTATAGTGGAAAGAGATTGCTATTATGGATCGCAAATTAGACTTAAAAAAACCACCGATCTTTATTCAAGAGTCGGTGGTGATGTGAGCGTAATAGACATTTACATTGGCACAGCATTTCTCGCCATATTTAAAGTATCGATAAGCTGATCAATATCTGACTTACTGGATCTAAAGCTGGATATACAAAGGCGCAGGGCTTTTGTATTGGCAAAGGTGGTTATTGAGATCCAACATTTGTTCATCTCTAATACTTTTTCTAAGATTTTATTAACATCAAAATCCCCATTATCGCGGATGCAAATAACAGGTAACGCAGAGGGATTTAATATCTGCCAATCGTTTTTCGCCAGTTGCGATCTTAAATAATCAGCAAGATTGATCTGGTAATCGATCATATTGCTAAATCCAGTTCGGCCCAGGATAGCCAGCGGCATAAATAATTTTAAGCCGTTAAAACGTCGTGACCACTGAATAGAATGGATGTAAGGATCGGAATTAATATCATCACTGATCGGCATATAATTGGTGGAGACAGCAAAAGGTATTGTCAGAATCTGTTTATCTGCACATATAAACATGCCGGTACCCATTGGCGCGGAAAGCCATTTATGAGCATCAATGGTAATAGAATCAGCGTGTTCAATACCCTTGAGATGATGGGAATATTGCTCACTTAACAGGATTGCGCCAGCCCATGCTGCATCAATATGGAAGAATAGCTGATATTTATTTGCTACAGCAGCAAGTTCTGGTAGCGGATCAATAATACCAGCGTTTGTCGTTCCGGCGGTTCCAACAATCATGAAAGGTTTATTGCCATTCGCTATATCATTATCAATAGCTTCGGTTAAACCTGAAATATCTATTCTTCCTGTATCATCGACTGCGATTAATCTTACCGCGTTGTGCCCTAAACCAGATTGTAATGCTATTTTTAACCAGGCAAGATGGCTATCGGAAGAGATATAAAAAACAGGTTGTCCCTTTATTGACTGCAAACCCTGTTGGGCATAATCGGGAAAATGTTTTGTCAGGGCACAAATAAGTGCCGTACAATTTGCTTCTGCACCGCCAGTAGTGAATGCCCCTCCACTATTATCAGGATTAAACCCGGCGAGCACGCCAAAATATTTAATTAACTTTTCCTCTATTTCAACGCAGGCCGGGGCGTGACTCCAGACCGCTAATTGTGGATTATATAGCGCAGTGATGAAATCTGAAATCACGCCCCAGAAAGTTGATGATGGATTAAATAGCCCAAAATAATGTGGGCTGGTGACATGGACAATACCTTTTCCCATAAGGTGTAATACATCATTTAAAACCTCTGTTGGTGAAAAATTGCCATCAAAGGTGTATTTTGATAAAGCATGGTAAATATCGACTTTGGAAAGTGAAGGATTAACTGCCATTGTTGGTAATTCAGTAATATGATTGTTAATTGAATTCTTTAAAAATTCAATAATATCATTACGTTGATGCATATCAGGAAATAGTGTAGAGATGATTTCCTGGCTGATATCCCATTTGTCATTTGTACCTATCATTTAATTCTCCCCTGTAAAGATTAAATAGCGTAATCATCAGTTGTTTTGGTATTTGCTTTAATAGACTCATATATTCTTTCTGCTCTTATCGCGACCGCAGAAAAAGATTGAGCATCGCTAATGCCATGAGTTCGTTCTGAAAGGCCATTGACATAAAGATGAGCGTCACCACAATTTTTTAATTTCACTTTATAGTCATTATCGATGGTAAGCCCATCTGCAAAATCTTTTACTAAAAATTGATCGAATTTTGCCAGTAGATCAGGCAGAGGATTCTGATAATATCCTGTACCTAGTACGATAGCATCACAAATATGGGTAGTCTCTTCGCCAGTAAAAATGTCTTTAATAACAACCTGGTATTCTCCGTGAGAGTAGTTAATAGTCATCATTTCTGAATTGACCATCATGCGGAGACGCTCTTTGCCAATCACTTCATCTTCATACATAATTGAAAATAGCGATTGGCTTTCATCAACATCAATGCCTGAATAGTTGGTGCTTTTAATATGTTCGAAGAATACTTTTTTATTCTCTGGGCTTAAGGATTTAAAGTACTCAATTTTTTCCGGTAAAAATACCAGATTGGGAAATTGGCCTAGTTGTGCGATTTTAAAGCCGATTGAACGATGCAGAGAGAGAATTTCAATATCCTCTTTTTTATTGATTAAATCAGCAATCACTTCGCCGGCGCTTTGACCAGAACCAATAACTATCCATCTTTTAGGTATATTACTCTGGAAATTATTTATTTTTTCTAAATATGCTGAGGTATGAAAAACATGATCACTCAGGAATTTATCAAACATTTTGGGTGTAAATGGCGTTGAGCCACTGGATAATATCAGTTTATTGGTAATATATTCAAAGTTTTCCCCGGAGACACTAAAACCATCCAGTAACCCATTATTGATAACTGGGGATATATGAGTCACGTTTTTTCTATATTGCACATAACTTTCCATTTTATGTGCAACCCAGATCATATAATCTGACCATTCAAAGCGACTTGCGGGACGACCTAATAAGCCAAATTTGAACAAGCGATTTTTGTCTTTCAAATACATGGCAAAACTATAAGGGCTTTGTGGGTTTCTGGGAGTCACTAAATCTCGATAAACATGATGATTAATGTCTGTTCCTGGTAATAATAAATTAGGATGCCAGGCGCAAGAATCTGCTTTTTCAAGCGCTAAGAAATTATGTTGCCATTGAGAATGATGTTCAGTCTTATGTTCATCAAATACGCAAGCCAGTGCGAGGCCGGCGGGGCCAAAGCCAATACTGAGTACATCTATAAATTTTTTATTATTTGAATTCATTGTTAAGCTCTCGAATTAATAGGTAAAATATAGCGTGGCTTCATCGTGGAATTCTCATTCGTCCATAAACATAATTTAGCGGCTGAACACTCCCCTTTAATGAACTTAATGTGGCCGAGGGTTGTCTGAAATGTTTCTCTTTGCAAACGATGCAATAAGTTATCGGACGTCGCTAATTGATGAGCAATCTCCAATGCGGCAAAAGTTTCAAGAAAGAAGATATTAGGGAATTGATCGTATTGTTGGATATAGCGTTGGATACAGGATTCCAGTGGGTTAATGAATTCGACGGGAGCAAACCCGATACCGGTAATTTGTCCATTTTCCACATTTTCTGGCAAATGAAGTTGTTTGCATGCAGCATCATCAGTAAGGATGATTTTTCCATCTCTCTTTTCAGAGAAATAGCTATGAAGAAATTTTTCACTTTTATCGATGGTGCCAATGAAAATAACTTGATCGATATTGTCATTGGATTTTATCTCGGTGTCATTTCTGCCCAACATTCTGAGAATATTTTCTGCCAGATTATTACTATATTTTGAGCCATCGGTTTTTATCTCATAATAGCGATTTTCATCTTCTTTGATTAGTGCAGCGAGTGCATGGGCAATATTTTTATTATTAAAGCAAAGTCTGAATATATTGCTATTTTTTATGGTTAAAGTAGTTTCGGTTGCAGTAGGTAACATAACTGGAATATTATGGTGTGAATAGACTTCCGCCGCACCTATTGCCGCGTTACTTGAGAAATGACCGATGACCATATCGACATTGTTCTCGATATTATAGTGTGCCGCTTTAGCGCCTCCTTCAATTGAGCCATAATCTTCGCTGAAGATAAATTCAAGTGTGCTATTGTTATGTAGATCTTTAAATATCTCAATAGCACGTATGACAGTTAACGCATGTATTGATCTCTTAGGATCTAAAATGGCGGAAATGCCACAAATAAGCTTACTATTCATTTTATTTATCTTAATTGGTGAATCGTGAATAGGAAAAAGTCTGATTTTTCTGTTTGAGAAAATTAGCCGAAAGCTCAGTTGGCAATAAATTTGATGTAATAATCTCAGATACAGCTAAAGCAATTTTATATCCTATGCCACAAAAGCCCGTTGCCACAAAACATTTTTTTTCTTCATCTATAAAGTCGAGAATAGGTCGTTCATCGGGAGTATATGAATCATATCCTTTAATTATAGAGAGAATGTTTTCAGGTTGATGTTTAAAATTAGATTTTATAAGCCTTTCGCTGATATCGTTTTCAATAATATTATCATTGTATTCTATGTTTTCTGGTATCTCGGCGGCATTTCTAATCTTAGAACCTGCTTGATAGTAATATTCATTAAGTGGCACGATGTGTGTGCCGGTTTCGGTATCTATAATTGGCATATTGGTACTGTAGGGGGTACGAATATTTGCCAGAGGAATACTTTTAGCATTAACTGGCAGTTTATATGCCAGTGTTTTTGTCCATGCGCCGATAGCTAAAACAATATAGTCCGCTTCAATGGTTGAGTGAGAAAGCTGAACGATGGCTTTGCCATTTTCGGTTGTTATTGCGTGTACTTTGGTGTTTTCTAATACTAGATTCCTCGTATCTCTAACGATTTGTGCTAAATTTGAGGCGGTATTTCTAATATAGCCAAATCCGCCTTTTGGCTCAAAAAGGATAATTCGGTTGTTATGTTTGGAATAACAGCCATTGGTTAATTCGAAAGCTTTCTCGGAGGATATCAGCTCTAAAGGATAGAGGCTATCGCTATAATCCCTGATACTTGTTTTGATTAATTCAATATTCTTCTGATTGAGTTCGGCGGCATAAATAATTCCTGTCTGTTTGAACGTTTTTTTAAATATTTTTCCGACCTGACTCTCTTGCATTAGCTCGACACTTCTCCGTGTGAGCTTAGCAATTTCATGATCAGGATCATGTACGCGGAATAATGCACCGGAGAATTTAGTTGCCCCATTACCGCCAATAGTTTCTTGCTCAATGAGGGAGACATTGAGTCCTTTCAATGCCAAGTTTGCAGCAACTGTTGCGCCAACTATTCCCCCTCCTATGACAATAATTTGTGTGGTTTTATCTGCTTGCATAATCAAACACCTGGTCTTGACAAATTTAATAATGAACAGAAAGCCTCAATATCATGGTGAGTAATATATTCTTTTAATTTTTGGGATGTTTTTGGTATTATCGGTTCAGACAAAATTGTGAATAAAACCGCAAGATTTTTGTCCAAAATATTGTAATTTAATTTTGCGTTTAATAAATCTAACATTTCCATTAATTCAGCCGCAATTTCCTTAATCGAAAAATTATCGTATCTGGAATAGGTTTGCCATCTTTCGATAATTTTTGTTTCTGATTCTGATAATACGATGGGGTTGGTGATATTATCCGAATCCATTTTTTCCAGATGATCAATTATTTTAGGCAGCAGATAATTAAAGATATGATTTCGCCATGTCCAGAACTCTTCTACGACAAAGTTCTCAGAAGATTGTTCTGGCGATATAAGAGAGATATAGAACCTGACACTATCAGAACAGGCATTTTTGACGATATCTTTTACCCAAATAGCATGATTGCGGCTGGTTGAAAAATCTTTTCCATCCAGTTTTAAGAAGAAGTTGGTATAGAAAGCATGTTTAAAGCGTAATTCCTCGTTCAATAATATTTGGGCCGGGTACGCAAGAATGTGGCTATAAGAACAATCCATGCCTAAAAAATTGACCATACAAGTATTATCATCATAAATAAGGTTATAAGGATTATCCGCATCGGCATTTTTTCCGGAAAGTTCTTTCAATGTTGCTAAATATCCGGCTAACCCCATAAACCAGGTATGAATACGATGATTTTCATCAGAATGGAGCTTCAGCCCTGATTCATAGGGGCGAGTCACGCCCCACTCTTTTATACCATGCGCAAAAACTTCCTCGACCCATTCTGTTAATTGTGGCCTCATAGGAGAACTAAGAATTTTCTCTTTCAGTTTTTCGGCAATCGCCGGCAATAATAGAAATTGACGCTCAACATGCTTATAAACGACTTTTTCATTGCACCAAACGCAGCGCAAATTTGTCATTTCAGATGCGTCCGGCGCCATTGCACAGGATTCACACTGACTTGGATCTGAGCTTTCGCCACAATGGTTACATCCACCTCTGGCGAAGGCTTCATAGCCCCATTTTGCGCACTTTTCACAATAAGGTTCTAAACTCACCTTTGGTGCAATAATGCCTTGGTCTAAACAAGAGTGATAAAGCATCTTGACGGCATCTTCAAAATAGCGGTTACCGTATGACTCCAGCCAATGATCCAGTTTTATATCAATTAAGCTTAATGATTCCTGTATTTTTTCTGAATTCTCTTTCGCCAGAGCCGGTGCGCTTGTACCTGTTTCTTCCGCTTTGCGTTGTAAATAAGATTGATAATCATCTGAATAGGATATCAGGTAACACTTTTCACCTTTTAAACGTTGAGCGCGAGTAAATATATCTGCACTTAGAAATGGTCCGGCTATATGCCCAACATGCAGATCGCCATTTGGCGTTGGTGGTGTGATGGTGACAATATATTTATTCATTATTAAACCTGCTTTAACCTGGTAAGAAAATTCAATGCACTTTCCTTGTCCCACCATATGGTATAAAAGTGGAAATCTTCCTGAGTGTTATTTATTACATGATGTTCAGAGTCTAACGGAATAAGAATTAAATCCCCTTTGGCGACCGGGAAGTCTTCATCATTTATTCTTATAATGGCATTACCTTGGATAACAATAAATAATTCATATTCATTGTGGGAATGGTGGAAACTTTTAGTTTCTGGTCGTACAATACACCATGCACCACCAAATGGCGCATTTAGCCCCTCCCACGGCAACAGCCTTGAACCGTCTAGATCATATTCATGAACCATTGAATTCCAATCCATTTTTCGAATAATAGTCATTGCACACCTTCCTCTAACAGTTGAAATTCATTCATATAGGCTAAAAATGTATTTCGAAGAATCTCTGTGGCTTCTTCAATGGTATCACTACTAACATTGAGTGGCGGAAGAATGCGTAATACCGTATCGTTTCTTCCACCTAACTCTGTTATTAGCCCTTTATTTAAAGCGATTTTTTGAATATGTTTGGCTGTTATTTCACATGCTTTACCTGTTCTGGCGTTAAGAATTTCAACACCGAGCATTAAGCCTTTGCCACGAATTTCACCAATGATATTAAAGTCATTTTTCAATTCGGAAAGATGGTTTTTGATTTGTATTGATCTCTGCTTAACGTTCTCCAGTAAATTATCACGCTTTATTATTTCAATGGCTTTTGCACCGGAGGCGAATGCCAGTTGATTTCCTCTAAAGGTGCCAATGTGAATACCCGGCGTCCAGTTATTGAAATCTTTCTTATAGAACATCAGGGAAGAGGGTAATCCGATTCCACTGGTGCCTTTTGAGGTAACAAATATATCAGGCTCAATACTATACTGTTCAAAAGCATACCAGGTTCCGGTCCTGCCGCAGCCAGTTTGAATTTCGTCAATAATAACCGGAATAGAATGGGCTTTTGAGACACGGATAATACTGTCTACGAATGATTTTTGTGCGGGATAAACGCCACCTTCACCTTGAATAAGTTCCAGAATGATTGCGGCAATATTCCCTAATCCAGAATTTGCATCATTTAAGGCGGATTCAAGATATAACCCGGCATCAATGTGATCTGAATTGAGTACCCAACTTTCTGAGGATTGAGATTCTGAACCATAGGGAAAGAAATGGACGCCAGGCATTCTTCCTAATATATTTTTCTTCATACTTCTATTGCCAGTAACGGCAATGGCGCCATTAGTACATCCATGATAGCCGCCTCTGAAACTAATAATTTCTTCAGCTCCGGTGGATATTTTTGCCAGCTTAATGGCGGCTTCAATGGCATCCGCACCTGTTGGTCCACAAAAATGTATTTTATATTTGTTGCGCAGGTTTTCAGGTAACATACATAAATGCGCTTCGGTAAAAAATTCTTTGGCGGGCGTGGGGAAATCCAAGCCCAGGCAGAGTTTTGATACTTGCGCATTAACTTCGGCAATTAATTCAGGATGAGAGTGCCCCAATGGTAAAGAGCCTGCGCCGGATAAAAAATCGATAAATACATTGCCATCGATATCCTGAACATAACAGCCGTCGCCTTTCTCTAATGAAACCTGAATCCTTTTAGGGTATGACACAGCGCTTGATTCTTGCTCTAATTGTTTTTCCAACGCGACTTTTGAAAATGGGCCTGGTATTGTGGTGTGAATATTAACTTTATTCATTTTAAGCCTCGATTTTATTTTTATTATGAATAGATTTTTGAGTTTTTATATTTTTTTCAATAGAGTCAATAATGTGCTTAGATCTAATAGAAACTAAGCTCAATGATCCAGCATCACCTAAACCGTGTGAAGATTCACATAATCCGTTTAGATAAATGCCTATATTGGTAGAATGAATCAGATTTATCTTGTAATCCCTATTTATTATGATTCCGTTATGGTTATTTTTACTCATTAATGGATAGAGTTCTGCAAGAAGAGGAGGACAGATTTCCTGATATTCTTCTATGCCAATGTCTTTAAAACCTGTGGCGGAGACAACCATATCGACATCTATTTGATATGTTTCTTCTAACCCATGATTTTTTACTATCTGTAATGAAACAATGGAATCTTTCACGCTAGATTCAACAATATCTGCTGAATTATGAATTTTTATCTTATGCTGACCAAAATATTTATCTCTATAGATAGTCCGATAAAGTTCGTCGAGAACATCACCATCGGAAGCAGAGTAGTTTGTCAGATTTAGATCTCTTTTTAATCTCGCTTTATGTTCCTCTTTACTGTTGAAAAATGTATCTACAAATTCAGGAAAATAAACTTCGCCTGTAAATGGAGAGGTATCTTTAAGCCGGTAACCAAATTTCCTTGATACACCGTGAATTTCAAGGTGAGGAAATTTTTCTGCTAAAAATATCATTATTTCGATGGCAGATTGACTGCCTCCGACGACAGCAATACTTTTTATTTTTCCGCTGGAAATATTACCGATAATTTTGTTGAATTCTGCACCATGAATTAAATGGTCATGGCCAAGTTGTCGAAGAGATAAAGGAATATAAGGTGTTCTTCCTGTTCCGACGACCAGATTTTTACATTGATAGGTTTCTCCTCCGTTTGTTTGGACTTCAATGATTTTATTTTCTCCATGATAATTATCAATAATTTTAACGGATGTTATTGATGTTGAATAGCGAACGACTTTATCAAAATGTTTGGCCGCCCATTTGATATAATCACGGTATTCATAACGATATGGAAAATATAACCCTAAGTTTAAATGTTCAAATAACCTGTTATTTTCAAACAGGTAATTGATGAATGAATAGTGACTTTTCGGGTTTCTTGGCGTCGCAAGATCCCGTAAGGGGTGGTTTTGAATATCAGAATTTGCTAATAACAACCCGGCTTGCCATTCGCATGATGGCTCTTTTTCAAAGAACAACACTTTTTTGTTGGGTGATTCTTCCTCCAATGTTATGGCTAATGAGATATTGGATGGCCCAAATCCTACGCCTATAATATCGTATTCCACCTGGTTCATGTAAACTTCCTTAAATATTTAAATTTTTATTAGTAATAATTTTTTTATTTTTTTAAACAAAAGCTGGTAATACTTCTTCGCCGATTTCTTGAATAACCTCTTTAGAGGGCCTTTTGCCATATTGAATTCCAAGAGCCGCGTGATTAACCCCGACTTCTTGCCACTCTTCCAACAATTCAATCAGTCCCAGTCGACCGGTTTTCAGGATAAACCCGCCATTCGTGGGTGTTCTGGGATAATGTTTATCCTCAACTAAATCAATCCATTCATTAGTTAAGTGCGGTTTGAACATATTTCCCGGGATATTTTGTCTAAATTCGCTAATATTCTTACCGAGTCTGGCGACGCCCTCTTTATTATGGGTTTGAATAGGATAGGTAAACCATCCATCCGAATTTTCCGCGATCCATTTGATATCTTGTTGCCCACGCCCGGTGACTATCAGAGGGATAAAATCATTGACCGCTTTGGGTATTAGGCGTAGATTCCCATCAATATAACCTAATGGGCTGTTAATGGTGCGATGGTTGTTATCTAACAGCGCTCTGAACATATTGATTGATTCGACAAACCGCATCCCTTTTTCATTATAAGGTATGTTGTAGGCAGGAAATTCTGACATTCTGTCTCCTGCGGCGACACCCAGTATTAATCGGCCATTTGATAATTGATCAATAGACGTTGCTTTCTTAGCTAAATCAATGGGGTGTCGCAATGTAAATATGGCGCTGCCGAAACCGATGGCGATTTTACTGGTTAATGCGGCTAGCCAGGCGGCATAGATAAATGGATCGAAGCCTTGGCCGATGTCGCCAAAATTGGGATCGAACAGCGGAATATCTCTCAGCCAAATGGCGGAAAAATTTTGTTGTTCGATTTCACGAATAAGATCGATTTCAGGTGTAATATCAGATTCTTGGTTTAATGCTCTGAGAGGTAAAAACATGCCGATACTGATTTTATTCTCTTTGAACAAATTGGTATACGTCTTATGCTTTGAATAATTGAACATGACAAATCCTCAATGTTATTTTAACTTTTAGCTAACTTGAATAATTATTTCAGTTATGAATAATTATCAAGAAACTAGCATTAAAAGTAAGTGAATTAAAGCTATATTATTTAAACGGTTACCGTAGTTTTTCTAAATTTGCGTGTCTTATTCTGTTTACATTTACTATTTTTTCACAAAGGGATTGAAGTTCAGTTTTATATATTGATATCTGTAGTTAGCATGGTAGTATCTTTGTCATATAGAGGATATACAGTGCACACTGGAGAATAAATATGAGCTCTATTTTGCCTCTGTTAGCTCTGAGGGCTTTTACTGAAGTTGGTCGGCGGGGAAGCGTTAAAGCTGCGGCGGCTGCAATGGGTGTATCACCTGGGGCGGTCAGCCAACAGATTCGTATTTTGGAAGATAGAATTGGTTTTGCGCTGTTTTTAAGAACGGCTAAAGGGATAAAGCTTACCGCTAAAGCCGGTCGAGTTTATGAGACATTATTACTTTCGTTTGACAATATCGATAAATCGATTAAGTCTCTTAAGGCCATGCAGTTCGAACATAAAGTTTCTATAAATACGACTTCGTCATTCGCTGCATCCTGGCTTATTCCCAGATTAAGAGATTTCAATAAGAAATATCCTAATATTGAAGTAAATATAGAAGCTTCTAATGAATTGGTCGATCTGAAAAGAAGTTCTACTGATATTGCTGTGCGGCATGGGCTTGGTAATTACCCAGGTTTAATCTCTACCAGATTAATTGCGCCGGTATTAATTCCAGTGGGTACGCCGGAACTTTTAGAATCGGGGCCGCCGATAAAAAATGTTGAAGATTGTCTGAGTTATCCTTTATTACAGGATTCAGATCGATCTGATTGGCATTTGTGGTTAAAAGTGCACGGAATTAACGAAGAGACGAAAGCAAGACAGGGCTCCAGTTTCGAAGATGATTTTTTACTGGCTCGCGCCGCTTTAACCGGTCAGGGTTTAGCATTGGTGCCCGAATTTTGCGTTGAAGAGGAATTGCATTCCGGCCGGCTTAAAATAGCACTAGAAAAGAAATGGCCTTCCCGATTTGCTTATTATGCGGTGACATTACCAGAAACCCTGTTTCGACCTGAAATTGTTAATATTATTGATTGGCTTGTCGAGCAGTCTGCTCTGTCTGATGACTGCGTGGAACCATGTTCATTGGCTTGTAACTAATTTGAATTGTTGTGATATGTCACTGTGGTTTTCTACTATTAATTGACCGCAAGAAGATCAATGGCTTTCTTGCGTACTTTGATGTTCACTTCCTTTACCGACAACGCAATAAATCAATAAAATTTATTTATGCGTGTAGAAAGGGACACCGTGATATTTATTTTAAATTTCTGAAAATTGATGATATTTTCATTTATTTATCAGTATAGAGAGAAATTAAATTTTGATTCTCTATAACAGGGCAATATTTTAAATGCGAGTGATATTTTAGCAATTAAATTATTAAGCATTTGTCTTGAGGGGAGATATAGCGAGATGATCTACTTGTACACTGATAGTTCTCCAAATGGATATAAGATTACAATTGCTTTGGAAGAATTGGGATTGCCATATGTATTAAAGCATGTGCGAATTGATCAGGGTGAAAATAGACAGTCTGAGTTTTTACAGTTAAATCCCCACGGGCGTATACCTGTACTTGTTGATGAAAGTACGGATGTAACGCTTTTTGAATCGTCGGCGATTCTGCTTTATCTGGCTTCTAAAACTAACCAATTATTGCCGGAAGAATTTAAAAGCCGTTGGGAGGCGATTATGTGGTTAACGTTTCATTCTTCCAGCGTCGGGCCGATATTGGGACAACGGGTTCATTTTGAAATATTCGCGACTGAAAAAAATCATACGGCTATACAGCGCTATCGTCGCTTAACGGAAGAGGCTTTCTCTACGCTGAATAAACGGCTTAGTGATCGTCCCTTTTTGGCCGGAGATGAATATTCCATTGCTGATATTGCCAATTTTGGCTGGACCCATATTGCCAGAATTATTGATTTTGATTTTAGTCACCATGAATATCTAAGTGCATGGCATGAACGTATTGCCTTAAGGCCCGCCGTGCAACGTGGGATTATAATACCGGAGCCGGCGACCGGTCCTTAATGAGTTGATGGTTAAGAGAGAGATCACAGATACTCAGGCAAATTTACTGAAATCTTTTATTGGATCTTTGTTATTCAATCTATATTGACTATGCGGAAAATAAAAATGTTAGGTAGAAGCTCTGACCATGTTTCTTCTGGTATTACTGGAATGATGACTCATCTGGAAGTATTTGAGGAATATTCCAAGGACAGGGCTGAGGCGTTAAAAAATTACTATTCATATGTCCGCGATAACGATATTTATTTGGCTTTCACATTAATCAATCCGCAAGGTGATCGATCCAAAACACCCAGTGAGCATGTAAAAAACGTATTTTATACTCTTGGTGTATTGGAAGAAAAACCGCAAGGAATAATTGTTCGTGATGAGTACTATATTCCCAATCGATTACAACTATATGCTTGCCAGGTCTTATTACAATCAACTTATCCAAAGGTGATAGAAAACATCAGAAAACTCTCAGGGGGTGGTGTGATTATGTTACCGTCAAGCTATATTGACTTAGCAAATCCAGAAATTCGTGACTTGATAGAAAAAACGCAATATTCAACTTTGTTGGCACCCATTGAACGAGTAAAATTACTGAAATTAGTGTGGGATGCTATTGGTTCTGAGTTTGCATCACGTCATACTCAATATGAAATGTTTTATTCAGGTGCGCCTTTTATTGCTTTGTCTCGTGTTTATGAAAAATATGATTGGGATTTTGCTAAAAGTATGAGCAGAGGGATTTTAGACTCTATTGATGTGAGTTGAATTCTGTATTTAATTCGAATTCAGTTAATCAGTTTTATTTTTATCGAATGTGAAGAAGCGGGATAGATTATATCCCGTTTTTTGTTATTTAATCGTTTAAAAGATGAGGTGACTTGATTGATAGCATATTGAAATATTAAATTTTTTATGTGTCCATCTATAAATTATTTCATCTTGTTAGAGAGTTATTTTGCTGAAATATTTTGACATATTTATATCTTGTTTTTGAAAGTTAATACACAAATTATTCTATTAATAATAGTAATTGTTCTTATGCTTAAATAAAAATTTAGTGCATGATTTGCCGCGTCAAAAAATCGAATACCAACAATCAACAGTCAAAAAAGAGAATAAAATGAAAGTAAACATAATGATATGTGCTCTTATGGCTTCCTTTAATGTCTTTGCCTCTCAGTGCCACAAAATAAACTTTCAGGAAGATCAGCAAATAATAACCGGGAATTTTAATTCTCAAGGGGGAGCGTGTATTGAGTTTAATATTCAGCCTGAACATTATGTACGTGGATCGGCATTGGGTATGCGGAAGTTAGTCGCGCAGAAGGGTAATCAACAACATATTCGTACGCTTTTCACTGATAACCCGGTGGATGCTCGTCAGTCAATTGGCTTTACTGTTCCTCTGGCGGGAAAATACCGGTTGGCAGCTAGGGGCAACGCAGGAGAACCGTGGCAGCTTACATTGTCATTTCCATCTTATACTCCCAAGGATAATGATTATAGGCAGCAGCCAGAAAGCCTGCGTCTGAAACAACTTCAAACTGAAATTGCACAAGGAAAAGGCCCCGATGCCTTCTGGCGGGAAATAACTCGCAAGGGTGCGCCGTTGATTGAAGATTATGATGATAAAAATAAGCGCGTCACTTTCCTGTGGCGCGGCGCAAAAGCGAATGTCTTTATTCTGGGTGCACCGAGTGGCGATCATGATCCGATGTCACATTTAGCAGGTACTGATGTTTGGTTTCGTAGCTATATCGTTCCGTCAGACACCTTGATGCAATATAAATTGGCCCCGGATTTGCCGCGGATTGAAGGCTCGGCTGACGAACAGCGTAGGTCGATTTTGATTACTGCACAGGCCGATCCATTGAATAAAAATGTAGTACCGGTTGTATCCGAAGATGTGTTTAATCATGATTCATTGCTGGCATTAAGGCCGACTCTGTGTGATATCGCACAATTCAAGCAATTACCTTTTCAGGGAGCGACTAAACTTCATCAGCTTGAGAGCAGGATTTTAGGTAATAGTCGGGAAATTGCGATTTATCAACCGGTTACTCCGATGAAACAGCCTGCTATGTTGGTGCTATTTGATGGGCGGATTTACCGCAAACAGTATTATATTGATAGATTTTTCGATTCCCTGATTGAACAGGGCAAGATCCCGCCTATGTATGTGGTGTTTATTGATAGCTTGGATAGTGTACGTCGAGGTCAGGAATTACCACCTAATCCTAATTTTGCTGAATTCATGGCGAGTGAGTTGATGCCGTGGCTGGCGGCTCAGGGTATTAAAGCGCCGGCAGAACGCACCATTATTTCAGGTTCCAGTTATGGTGGATTAGCATCTGCATGGGTGGCATTTAATCATCCTGAGTTGTTTGGCAATGTTCTCAGTATGTCTGGTTCATATTGGTGGGCTCCTCAGGGAGAAAAGCCTGAATGGTTAATCCGTGAATTTGCCAAAGCAGAGAAAAAACCCTTGCGTTTTTACTTACAGGCGGGATTGTTCGAAACCCATGTGGGGGAATTGGAGGGCATTTTATATAATAATCGCCGCATGAAAGAGACATTATTACAGAAAGGTTATCCAGTTGAATCCAGTGAGGTTTCTAGTGGCCACAATTATATTTCGTGGTGTGAAACCTTGTACCATGGAACCCGATCATTGGTGGCGAAATGGTGAGTTAATTCTATTTTCTTCACATAATTGTCACATAGTTTATTTAGTATCCCTTTATCAGATAACGATGATTTTTATTCCGATTGCGTTTTAATAAGGAAACCTTAATGTCGAACAAGTATACGAAAAGTTTGGTTGTAGTCATGGTCTCAGCCTTAATTTCAGGTGTCAGCTTACCGGTATTGGCGACTGATGATCAAAATGCTAATCAAATTATGGCGGAAGGTCGGGCGGTGAAAGGTAATATTACGGAATTTGGTGGGGCTCGCCGTATGACTCAAAACCAGACTGAGGCATTAAAAGCAGCGATAAATAACCATAAAGCTAAGAACGTTATTTTGTTTATTGGTGATGGTATGGGGGATTCTGAGATTACTATTGCTCGTAACTATGCGGAAGGCGCGGGTGGGTTTTTCAAAGGAATTGATGCTTTGCCATTTACTGGTCAATACACTCACTATTCTCTGGATAAAAAGAGTCGTAAACCCAACTATGCGACTGACTCAGCGGCTTCTGCCACCGCTTGGGCTTCTGGTGTAAAAACCTATAATGGCGCGTTGGGTGTTGATGTATTTGGTAAAGATCACCAAACTCTGCTTGAGCTGGCAAAAGCGAATGGTAAAGCGACAGGCAACGTAACGACGGCTAGAGTGCAGGATGCCACGCCAGCGGCACAGTATGCGCATATCACTGACCGTAAGTGTTATGGCCCGCAAGAGACGGTAAAAGGATGTCCAACGGATGCGCTAGAAAATGGCGGGCGTGGTTCGATCACCGAGCAATTATTGGTGGCTCGTGCTGATATCACATTAGGTGGAGGCGCCAAAATTTTCTCCCAGAAATCGGTTGCCGGAGCTGGTAAGGATAAAACTCTGGAACAGCAGGCACAGGAACAGGGTTATCAGTTGGTCAGGGATGCTAAATCACTGGCATCCGTTACTAGAGCGAATCAGAAAAAACCGCTATTGGGCCTGTTCCATGAAGACAATATGGACATTGCTTGGGAAGGACCTAAAGCAGTTTATCACGGTAATATTGATAATCCTCCGGTGACTTGTAAAGTCAATTCGAAACGGAATCCTGATGCGCCGACGTTGGCACAGATGACGGAGAAAGCCATTGATCTGTTAAAAGAGAATAAAAATGGTTTCTTCTTACAAGTGGAGAGCGCTTCAATTGATAAGCAGGATCACAAAGCTAATCCTTGTGGGCAGATTGGAGAAACCGTTGTATTAGATGAGGCGGTGCAAGTTGGCTTGAAATATGCACGTAAACACGGTGATACATTAGTCATCGTCACCGCTGATCATGCTCACTCCAGCCAGATTATTGAAGCTCATATAAAATCTCCGGGGCTGACTCAGGCATTAATCACGAAAGATGGTGGGGTGATGGCGGTTAACTATGGTACTTCTGAGGGCAAAGAACAGGAGCATACAGGTACTCAGCTACGAGTGGCTGCTTATGGCCCTCAGGCAGCCAATGTTGTAGGTCTGACTGACCAGACAGATCTATTCTTCACGATACGTGATGCGATGAGGTTAAAATAATTCAGTCAGGTGGTGTTTTGAATAGTTGAGGAATAAAGAATTAAGGCCGGATATTCTCTGGCCTTAATTTGCCTTAGCAATTGCAACTGACTTGTACTTCACACTTTTTTGTATATGATATTGGTAATCATTATCATTTGACTGGGTGCAACTTATGATCAGGATTAAAGACAGAGAGAGATCGCTTTTCTGGCAGGGTATCACCAGTTTGTGGGGAATAGGTTTATCTAGCTTAGCAGGCATGCTATTCGTCCTCGTCAATCCTGGAATTGAGCAATTCAGAATTGGGGTAGTATTCGCGATGTTGCTGACGCTATTTATGCTGCTAAACCAGAAGTCACGCCATTTTCTATTAATACCATCTGGGTTTGCTGTGTTATGTGCCTTATTGGCTGGGCTACATCGGTTTGGCTGTTTTTGACGTTTTATAGCAGAATAAATGGAGAGAAGTTCGATAAGGAGAATAGACAGATTGGTGCGAAAGGAGGGACTTGAACCCTCACGTCCGTAAGGACACTAACACCTGAAGCTAGCGCGTCTACCAATTCCGCCACCCTCGCAGGTACTGTCATTTTACTTTTTATTGCCTAATTTAATATTGGCCGAATTCAATCAGCGGCTGTCTGATTTGGTGCGAAGGGGGGGACTTGAACCCCCACGTCCGTAAGAACACTAACACCTGAAGCTAGCGCGTCTACCAATTCCGCCACCCTCGCAAATTCAGACGCTATCAATCTGTTGATTGATAGCACGGAGGCGAATTCTAGAGATTTTGTAGAAGACGTCAATCATTATTTATTATATACCCGTTATTTTTCAAGTTGCCTCTTTGTTGGCTGCACTCGCTCACCCCGGTCACATAGTTACCTATGCTCCCGGGGATTCACTTCCCTTGCCGTTGCGATGCATCTTGAAATCCATAGGGTAGAGCGTTGCATGATTGACGTAAAAATCATCATCATTCTATTATTTTGTTATCCTATTATTTTGTTATCAAAAATGGCCTGCCCTTGAATCAAGGACAGGCTGAGTCAATTAGAATTTTTTTGTTGCCTGATAAACCTTGAATTTCCCCGTCTGAGCAATGACTTCATGAGTACCAAAAGTTTTATCCAGTAAATCGGGATAAGGTAGGAATGCATTGGCAACAATCCGCAATTTTCCGCCAGGTTTGAGGTGCTTGGGCGCTTGGCGGATCAGATCATCGGTTGCCAGTAAACTGGTTTTTAATCCTTCATGGAAAGGAGGATTAGAGATAATCCAGTCAAATTTATCTTCAAGATTGGAATAAACGTTACTGACAACAACATGACCTTCCAGTTTATTGGCTTTTAAGGTTGCTTTACTGGAGGCAATCGCTGCTGCATTAACATCACTGAGAGTCAGTGCTAACTCAGGGTTTTTCTTACCCAGTACCGCTGCCAGAACACCCGCACCGCATGCGATATCCAGTAAATTGCCGGAGAGAGGTTTGTCAAAGGTAGAAAGCAATAAACGGCTACCAACATCTAGTTCATCCTGGCTAAATACCCCCGGTAACGTATTCACTATGACGTTTTCCACCTGATAACTGTTCCACCAGTTATCTTGTTCGAACTGCACTTCATGTTCTAACTGGCCGTAGAACAGGCTGCAACGACGGGCGCTATCGATTTTTCGAAACGTTGCCATGCCGTCCATCAGTTTGTCTACACTACGTACTCCGCTACGGTTTTCACCGACAATGAAAATATTGATGCCTTTTGGCAAAACAGAGAACAGGCTGCGTAATTGAAAGCGAGCTTCCTGCTTACTTTTAGGCCAGTAGTAGATCAAGGTGTCACAGCCTTGGGTAAATGCTTTCTCGGCTACTAAGCCAAACCAAGCATGATCACCCAGAGTGCGGATCAGTGATTGCCAGTGATGATATTGGTTAGTGTGCACTCGCACACTGGCCGCATCAATTTGGGTTGCCAGTGTATCCTGAATATCGCCGGCGAAGAGCAGGTGATGAGAGCTAAATTGCTCACGGTGACGTAAAATAACTTCACTGGCGGGGGTTAACGCAGACATTTGTCTATAAGCTCCTTCAATGGTTCTGTGCTCAAGTATCAGATAGTGATAAATCTCAACCCAATATTGGCGCAGATCGTGGCCTCTGATAACATGTTACCGATTATTTTTTACAGCAGGTAAATAGATATGGTAACCCGGCGCGACAGGTTATTAGCTCAATTGGGGATTACCCAATGGACCTTACGTAACCCAGCGGTTTTGCAAGGTGAATTAGCTGTTCACTTACCTGATACCACCCGTCTGCTGATTATTACCAATGACCACATTGATTTAACTAATTCATTATTAATGGATATTTTCACCGCTATGGGGTTGGATAAATCCTCTGTTTACTGCATTACAACAAATAATGTTGCGATGTTACCGGAACAGGTTAAGTGCCCATATTGGTTGTTAGGTGTGGATATTACACTATCATGGCCGGGAATTTCTTTGAGAAGCCCGGCATTAAATGATTTATATTGTGATGGACAGGCAAAACGTGCTCTCTGGCAACAGATTTTTCAACATGAACAACATTTCTCTATTAACTCCCGCTGATCTCCCGTCCGCTTTTCTGGTTGAGAAAGCCAGTCATGCGTTCCCGTGGAGTGAAAAAACATTTTTCGGTAATCAGGGGGAGCGGTATTTGAATTATAAGATAGTGATTAATGAACAATTTATTGGTTTTGCAATAACCCAATTGATATTAGATGAAGCAACCCTATTTAATATTGCTATTCATCCTGACTACCAAGGTAAAGGTTATGGTAAGGCATTATTAGCGTATTTAATATCAATTTTGCCGGGTAAAGGCGTGCATACCTTATGGCTTGAAGTCAGACAATCGAATCATTCTGCTATTAGGTTGTATGAACAATCAGGGTTTAACCAAGTCTCTGTTCGTCGGCATTACTATCCTACTGCGACAGGTAAAGAAGATGCCATCATCATGGCGTTGCCACTGTTTTGCTAAATAAGTGCTATAAAATTGATTGATTGTTTATAACACCAATTTCAGCGAAAATGAGCGCCAATTTTTCATTCACCTACGGGTTTGGCAACGGTTCTCCTTGCGGGGACGCGTCTGATGTTGAGTACAAGCCCGTATATAAAGCAGAAGATTGTTATTGATGTCAAATTCCCCTTTTCAGCAGGAAGTCGCTAAACGGCGAACTTTTGCTATTATTTCTCACCCTGATGCAGGGAAAACGACGATTACTGAAAAAGTATTGCTGTTTGGGCAGGCGATTCAGAAAGCCGGTACGGTGAAAGGTCGTGGTTCAAACCAGCACGCGAAATCTGACTGGATGGAAATGGAGAAACAGCGTGGTATTTCCATTACCACTTCTGTGATGCAGTTTCCTTATCAAGATTGCCTGGTTAATCTGTTGGATACACCAGGGCATGAAGATTTCTCCGAAGATACTTATCGTACATTGACGGCGGTTGACTGTTGCTTGATGGTCATTGATGCCGCTAAAGGGGTTGAGGAGCGGACACGTAAATTGATGGAAGTGACCCGTCTGCGCGATACCCCGATTCTAACATTCATGAACAAGCTTGACCGCGATATCCGTGATCCGATGGAACTGATGGATGAAGTGGAAAATGAGTTGAATATCGCTTGTTGCCCGATCACCTGGCCGATTGGGTGTGGTAAGTCTTTTAAAGGGGTTTATCACCTCTATCTTGATGAAACTTACCTGTATCAGACCGGAAAGGGGCACACTATTCAGGAAGTCCGCGCAATTAAGGGGCTGAATAATCCTGAATTGGATGCCGCGATTGGTGAAGATCTGGTTGAACAGTTGCGTCAGGAGCTGGAACTGGTGCAGGGGGCTTCTCATGAGTTTGATCATCAGGCATTTCTGCAAGGTGAACTAACACCTGTATTTTTCGGTACTGCACTGGGTAACTTCGGCGTTAATCACATGTTGGATGGTTTGGTTAAATGGGCGCCTGCGCCGATGCCGCGTCAGACAGATGTTCGCGAAGTCTCCGCTCAGGAAGATAAATTTACCGGGTTTATCTTTAAGATTCAGGCCAATATGGACCCTAAACACCGTGACCGTGTGGCTTTCTTGCGTGTTGTGTCAGGTAAATATGAAAAAGGCATGAAGCTGCATCAGGTAAGAATTAAGAAAGATGTGGTGATTGCTGATGCGCTGACATTTATGGCGGGTGATCGCTCTCATGTGGATCATGCCTATCCGGGAGATATTATCGGTTTGCATAACCACGGGACAATTCAGATTGGTGATACCTTTACTCAGGGGGAAGATCTGAAATTTACCGGTATTCCTAACTTTGCTCCGGAATTATTCCGTCGTATTCGCTTGCGTGATCCTCTGAAACAGAAACAGCTCCTGAAAGGGTTGGTTCAATTATCTGAGGAAGGTGCTGTACAGGTATTTCGTCCACTGGCAAATAACGATTTGATTGTGGGAGCCGTTGGTATTCTCCAGTTTGATGTGGTTGTTGCCCGTTTAAAAAGTGAATACAACGTTGAAGCTTTATATGAGCCGGTGAACGTCTCAACAGCGCGTTGGGTTGAGTGTCATGATGCTAAGAAGCTGGAAGAGTTTAAGCGTAAGAGTGAGCAAAATCTAGCGCTCGATGGTGGTGATAATCTGACCTATATTGCCCCAACGATGGTTAACCTAAATTTGACCAGTGAACGTTATCCTGACATCAAATTCCGTAAAACACGGGAACATTAATATTTTTAAGGCTAACAACAAGTTAGCCTTTTTCTTTACAAAAATATATGTAACACAAGAATAATTTATAATTTAGTCGGGTAAGATCCATCTTATTTTATAGCGCTTTGCTTTATTTTCCTGTTACTATTTCCTTGGTCTTTGCTGTATTGATGTGCTTATTTCCCGATTTAGCCTCTCAGCTATTGGGAGTGATAACCTGTTTTTAATTCTAATGTAGATTGTGATTCTGCTTAGATTACGATTCTACTTAGGTACAGTACATTGTGTAAAAACACTTGTGTAAAAATGCCTTGTGTAAAAGCACCTTGTGTAAAAACGGTTTGAATGGCTTTATAGATTCAGAAATCTAACCGGCAATTAAGGAAGGTATAGGATGAAGAATGTTAAATTGGCTCACTTGTTGGTGGCTGTTGCCTTGGGTACTGCTGTAGTTAGCAATAGTGTACTGGCGGAGGAGTCTTTTAAAAATAAAGCGACACAAGCACTCGACAGTGCTGGTCAGAAAATCGATGATTCAATGAAAAACATCGATGGTTATATGGGTGATAGTGCTACCACAGCGAAGATTAAAAGTGAGTTGTTGGCAGCAAAAGGGATCAACAGTAGTGATATCTCGGTAAAAACAGAGAGGAGAGTCGTTTATATTTCTGGTTTTGTGAAAAGCGAGGAACAATCCAGAGAAATTATAGAGATTATCTCTAAAGTGAAAGGGGTCAAGTCGATCCAAAACGGTCTGACCATAAAAAAATAATATATTTTGTTATGAGTGGTTTTTTTCCATTCAGATAATTTTACGTTGTACTAACCGGATATGCGCCCTCACCAGGGGTACTTTTATCAAAATATTGACTACGTAGCACCATAATATAATGACGGATAATAACTTTCCAAGTTATGCTCTCTATCCGTCATTTATTTTCTTGGGGGCTGTGTGGGGAAACGTATACCGATAACGTTGGGAAATATTGATCTATTATCCTATAAATATAAGTCGTCTATTAAATCTGGAAAGGTTGCACTTGTTTGTGAAGGTGGGGGGCAACGCGGCATTTTTACTGCGGGTGTGCTGGATGAATTTATGCGTGTTGAATTCAACCCATTTGATCTACTGCTTGGCACTTCGGCAGGTGCTCAGAACCTTTCAGCTTATATCTGTGGACAGCGTGGATATGCCCGGCGAGCTATCAGTCGATATACAACTAATCCAGCCTTCTTTAACCCTTTGCGTTTTGTACGTGGCGGTCATTTAGTTGATTTAGATTGGTTTGTGCAGACCGCTTCGCAGGAACTGCCATTGGATATCCCGACAGCTTTACGCAAATTTGAGGCTGGATGTGAGTTTTATATGTGCGCATGTCGTTCAGATAATTTTGAACCTACCTATTTCCAGCCTGATGAGAATAACTGGCTGGAAGTGATTAAGGCATCAAGCGCCATTCCTGGGTTTTATCGCAATGGTGTGACTATCAATGATGTTGTTTATTATGATGGTGGTATCAGTGATGCTATTCCAGTAGAGGAGGCGTATCGGCGTGGTGCAGATACCATCGTGGTGATTCGTACGGTCCCTTCACAGCTCTATTACACGCCTGATTGGATGCAACGAATGGAACGTTGGTTGGGAGATAGCGGTCTGCAAAAGATGGTACGGATGCTACAACAACATGCGAAAAGCTACCACCGCACTCAGAAATTTATTGAAAATCCCCCTGATGATGTGCAGATTTTTGAAATTTATCCGCCTGCACCATTAACTGCCAGTGCATTAGGCAGCCGTTTGCCAGCACTTAGTCGGGATTATCACCTTGGGCGTCGTTGTGGTCGCTATTTCCTGGCGACAGTGGGTCACTTATTTGTTGGTAATAAGTTTAATCTTGGTGACTGCTCCTCATCCTATCGGGAGAGGCTTCCCACTTCAAAGGCAGTAGCTCGTGCATGACAAGTCTTACGCTGGCCTCGATGGGGTAACAACGTTGGACATTTCGCCCGCAACTTCGGATTAAAGAAGTTATCGAACGCGGTATTCCCGCCTGTTGCAGCGCGATAGAATCGTATTCTTCATCCCTCAGCCGGGCATCGAGCCCGGCGATAGAAAAGTTGAAGGCATACTGAATATCGATACTATTTTTGATGAAAATTATGTAGATACTTATGCCGCATTGGGCGAGCATTTGTCTTGAGCGATAAAGTGAATTGTTATTACCGCATCTTACGCCACAATGGCATGATATTGGTCAACACATCAGGGGGAGGGCAAGGATCATTCACCTTTGCCATTTTCCACAAACCGGTATGGCTTTTACGGGCAGTATTATTGGACATGAAGACTTGATATAACGAGCCTGTATCGCCGGCATGATTATGGGTATCAAGAAAACCTTTATTTCCCCATCGATTATAGAGGGAGATACTATCGCCTTCTCTGATATTTTCATTTGGTGATGTGGTTTCACAATAAATAGCCCATTCTAATGTCGCTCTTTTGCGGATATCTGAGGTATAGACTTGATGTATTTCGGTTAATTGTTCATTTTGATCCACCACATCATAATATCGTAAATAACCGCCATCACAGTAATACAGGTTGTGAAGTAAAATAATATCATTATTGATTATTTCACTTCCGACAGATTTTCCTGTTGCTGATTCAATTCTCCAGGCGCCGCCATAAATAGCTAAAGAAGCATCTACAGTGACCACGCCATATTTTGTTCCGGGTTTATTACCGTTGCCAAATACACTGAGATACCCACCGCTCCAGTTCTTGTAGCTGTTTAATATTGTCACGGTATCGCCATATTTAAGTACATTATCCATCATTTCCTCGGAAAATATGTTATACCCGTCATCTTTCAAGTTGCCTCTTTGTTGGCTGCACTCGCTCACCCCGGTCACATAGTTATCTATGCTCCCGGGGATTCACTCCCTTGCCGTCGCGATGCATCTTGAAATCCATAGGGTATATTGCCTTTCAAACAACGGGTATTTACCCTGAAATGACTTTCCCTCCGATTATGCTATATGCTATTAGTGCATAACTTCTGGCGTTATTTCAGGGTTAGGTTATTGTCATGAACAGGTTATCTCGCCTTTTATCTGATCCCTTGTGGACCTAAAATAGGGTTGAATTCCTGCACTGTTGAATATTCATAGCAATGGGAGATAGGAAAAGAAAAGATCAAAAAATTAATTTTTATCGGATAGGGATTATTTTGATAATGGTCTGGTTTGGCCTGTTTATTATGTTACTTGCAGATTGAAATCGTGTTTTATCTGTTTTTAGCTTTGTGCCATATCAATAAGGCCTGTATCGCCTTTACGATATATCTGCCGTGGCATACAGAAAAAAGCGGCATATTACCGCTTTAATTTACTGATAGATGTTATCTCTACAGGTGTTGCCAGAGTGGTATATTTTGGCTTTTGATTCACGCTTGTGACCAAATTAACACGACTATGCTGTCATCGTAATTATTATTGCCCCCATTGCTGGCGCCGATAATGGCTGTTCCCGGCTTTTCGTCAAGGGTGTTATAGGCGTAACGGAGTTTGCAGGGTTTGCCGTCGCCTATAATTTCAATGCAGACTTTTCCTGTGCTTGATGAGTAACTTTTAAAGCCCAACACACTACTGACACTTTGGTTGATTAATGTATCGACTAATTGATCGTCAATATACACTTTTATTGTCTGCTGATGAGCCGTATTACCATAGGCTGACAGGCTAAGCTTTATATTGTGAGGTAACTGGAAACAGTGTTTACCTTTGTTATTACTGCCACATATTCCGCCACAGCTTCTATACTCACTACCTAACGAATCGATATCAACCGATACGGCGGCTTGAATTTTTTTGAAGGTGACTCCGTTCCAGTAAGCTTGAATAAAGGAGGGTCCACTATCGATAACCTGAGATTTTGTATTGTATTGGATGTAATAACTATCTTTGAAAAAGTAAATAATAGAACCGGCGGTATTCTTCCATAAAATAACAGCATCGAGGTCTTCACTAAATCCTGCATATTTCCCGGTAGTGCCCCATCGGTCTGAAATAGTTTTTTTATTGATTGTGTGTGAACTGACGGTGTAATCGATGCAATCTTTGCCTTTAAAGAAACAGACAACATCTTGTTTTGTATCCACCCATTCTGTGGCTGCATCTATACCATTTTCAAATCCAGTGCCTTTCAATCCCGGCCATTCGTCAATGATGGGTTTTGGCCCATCAATCACCAAGGCTTTGGCTATATCGAATTTAAGGTATTGAGAGCCTTTAAAAAAATATAATGAGCCATTTAAATTAATCACATCGTCAATATCTTTTTGAAACTCGATAGGGAGACCAGGCCAATCGTTGCTGATAGATTGGGGATAGTCAGTGTCTGCTTTATCGTCTGAGTCGTTATATCTAATGTTTTCTGAGTTAAGAAATAGATAGGTCTTTGAATTCATTTTTTACATCCTTAATAATGGTTAATTTGAATGTCATTTTAATGTGTTTACTCGATTTTCTATTTTCAGATATCACAGCGATATATTTTTTCTCATGATAATGGCCAATTCAACACTACCACACTATCATCATAATTGTCATTGGAACCATTGTTAGCGCCGATAATGGCTGATCCTGGTTTTGTTTCGAGCGTGTTATAGGCATAACGGAGTTTGCAGGGTTTACCCTCTCCTATAATCTCGATGCAGACTTTGCCTGTACCTGATGTGTAGGTCTTAACATCTGTTATGTGACTTATTCCCTTACCGGTTAAGGTATCGACCAATCGGTCGTCGATATAGACATTGATTGTTTGTTGATGAACATCACTATTTACATAGGCGGTCAGGCCAAATCGAATACTTTGGGGTAATTGGAAACAGTGTTTACCGGTGTTATTAATCCCACATGCTCCACGGCATTTTATATTGATATCACTACCTAATACATTTGGATCAACTGACGATATAAGGTGATGATTGATAATTTTATATTTAATAATGTATTGATTTTAATTATATTTCTTGCAATTGATTAGATCGAAAAAATTGGACTGAATTCCCTCCAAGTGAGATCTACTATTTTGAAAATTTATTTAATACGTTGAATGGGGATTTCGAAAAATCTAAATTTTAATAACCAGTATATGGATAAATTAATAGGTTACTGGAAAGATAGTCATTTTTAATATAAATTTATATTATATATTGACACATTTAAACATATACAAAATTGAAATTCTATCATATAAAATAAAATTGATCACTGTTTTATGAATTGATAAAAATTATATTTCTGAGGCTAAGCCACCACTGATTTTTTCATTTATGAATATAAAATGTCGGTAGCGGCTTAACTCTAAGTTAATTCTACACACTGTGTATGACGCAGCATCTAATCATTGAAATTAATTAAACCAAGTGATTGCACTGAATAACCGCAGAGATAGACGCGTATGAATCGATATGTACTGTGCTACCACGTACACTACTCCATTGAGCTTTTATAATAGA
>NZ_JAJAFY010000032.1:0-58399 GCF_025384885.1 Photorhabdus kleinii | reverse complement strand
TAATGCAAGAAAAAACGCAGGATTAGGAGGTAAGGAATGAATTAATAATCCTGCATCCCGAAAAATACTTTTTTGCAGAAACAATAAAGTTTGTGAAAATATATGAAAATGACAATGACTATATTTGACGTCATTTTAATCTGTACCTAATGGAATAATACAAATAAACTCACACTGAGCTTATGTAATAAAAGATTATTACATTATTATCGTGCGCAATATCACGAAAAAGTCTCTCCTCCTAACTCCTCCTCCCTCTTAGTATCAAAACTAGGAGGATGCTGACTCATCTGAGACATTATTTAATATTTCATTCCTATTTTATTAACAATAATATCGGCGACGATTTATTTCTATTAAAAAGGTCTGATTATGGTAGCTCCCTTCTGGAAAAGGGCTTACCTGGCCCTATTAAGCAGTACATTCGTTTTACTACTGGCAAGCTGTGATAACAATAGTTCTTTACCCGAACCCCCGGAGGAACCGATGGCGCATATCCCTAATAAAGTACCCAGTGAAGCTGCTGTTGCCGGCAATTTTCAGGCAGTGATCCACTTGGTGGATATTGCTAAGTTAAGTCAAAGTCCAACCACAAACCATGACTACAGTACCAATACCCTTTACTTATGGAACGATAAAAATTGTGATGCCTTGGCTTCCCCTTCATCAAGCTGGAACGACACCAGTGCAATTCCCACCGGCAGCGATAGCTATGGGCCTTACTGGGTAATACCGTTAACCAAGGACGAGGGTTGTATCAATTTTATCGTGCGTGATGGTAACAACACTAAATTGATTGACAGTGACCTGAAAATTTCCTTCTCCGATTTCAGTAACCGTACCGTCTCTGTGATACCCGGCAATTATCAAATCTATGGCAGCCGCGCGGCAGCCTTTAATTCCGTGTTTGGTGTTTCTCAGGCTTCGGCACATTGGGTCGATGACCAGACTCTGTTATGGTCGGGTGGAGCGGATAAGCCTTATGTCCGCTTATATTACAACCGAAATGGTAAGGTGGAAGCTAACGATGAAGGAAACTTCATCGATAACTATCTGACGTTAACGCCGACGACTCTGAGCCAGAAGACGGCTGAGCGATTCCCGCACTTGAAGAAATTAACAGCGTTCCGCCTGCCAGAGAACACGGATGTTGATACACTGCTTACCGGTGATCTGGTGGCGTTGGCGACCAATGAAGCTGGCTTGCTATTGTCGGCTACTCAAGTACAAACGGCTGGTGTGTTGGATGATCGCTTCGCTAACGATGCTGACATGCTGGAATATGGTGCGCTGGTTAGCGATACCGGTGTTACCTTTCGCTTGTGGGCGCCTACTGCTCAGCATGTTGGATTGGTTATCTATGATGCAAATAAACAGGTCATTGCCAATCATGCAATGAACCGTGATCCTGCTAGTGGTTCCTGGTTATGGCAAGGTGATAAAGAGCTGGTTGGTGCTTACTACCGCTATGCTTTAACGGTATACCATCCATATTCCCGTAATGTGGAGCACTACGAAGTTACTGATCCCTATTCTCACAGTTTGTCCACCAATTCGGAGTACAGTCAAGTCATCAATTTGGATGATGAGGCGCTAAAACCACAAAATTGGAATAGCCTGATCATGCCGCGTTCGCAAAATACACCGGCGGACATTGCGCGTATGACCATATATGAAGCTCATGTTCGTGATCTCTCCGTTGCAGATAACACGGTACCGGAAGCCTGGCGAGGTAAATATCTGGCTCTGACTGCTAATGACAGCGATATGTTCAAACATCTTAAAGCACTGAGTCAGGCTGGAGTCACTCATATAGAGTTGTTGCCAGTATTTGATGTGGCTTCCATTAATGAATTTAGCAACGAAGTGGCCGATCTTAATCACCCATTTAGTCGTTTGTGCCAGGTTAATTCAAAGGTGAGAAGCAGCCGTTTTGCTGATTATTGCAATGGTTTACAGACCGTGGGTGAAGTGTTGCAGGAGTTGAAGAGCGGTGATAGTGCCAATAACCCGCAGGTACAAGAGCTGAATGCAATGATTGCAGAAACCGACTCCTACAACTGGGGCTACGATCCGTTTCATTACTCGGTACCGGAAGGTTCTTATGCTACAGATGCGGAAGGTTCGATACGTATAAAAGAGTTTCGCGCCATGATTCAGGCCATCAAGCAACAACTGGGAATGAATGTGATCATGGACGTGGCGTATAACCATACCAACGCAGCCGGACCGACGCACCGATCCTCGGTATTGGATAAGGTAGTGCCTTGGTATTATCATCGTTTGGATGAGATCACGGGCAATGTTGAATCTAACACTTGTTGTCACGATACGGCGCCAGAGCACCGCATGTTCGCTAAGCTCATTGAAGACTCATTGGTTACCTGGGTTAAGGACTATAAGATCGACGCATTCCGCTTTGACTTAATGGGTTTTCATCCCAAGGCACAGATGTTATCGGCGCTGGCAAAAGTACGCGCGATTAACCCATCGGTCTACTTCTTCGGTGAAGGTTGGAATTCCGGGCAGGACGACCGTTTCGAGATGGCTTCACAGATTAATCTTAAAGGCACTGGAATTGGTACTTTCTCTGATCGATTACGCGACGCGGTACAAGGTGGTGGGCCGTTTGATTCCGCTGACACTATTCGTATTAACCAGGGAGTGGGCAATGGCGCGGGAACGTTACTGAACGAAATGGCTTGGTTAGATGCTAATGAGGTGCGTCATCTGGCGGATCTGGTACGTCTTGGCATGGCGGGTAATTTGGCTGATTTTGTGATAATCGATAAAGATGGGACGGTAAAAACGGGTAGGGAAATTAACTACAAAGGCGCTATAGCCGGTTATGCCGCTGATCCCATTGAGGTGATTAATTATGTCTCTAAGCACGATAACCAAACGCTGTGGGACATAATCAGCTACAAAGCTTCACGTGAGGCGAATCTGGCAACACGAGTTCGTATGCAGGCAATATCCCTCGCCACGACATTCCTTGGACAAGGATTGGCCTTTGCTCAACACGGATCGGAGTTACTACGTTCAAAATCTTTTACCCGCGATTCCTATAATTCCGGTGATTGGTTTAACCGTGTTAGCTACACTTACCAAGATAACAACTATGATGTTGGTATGCCGGATCAGCGTGTTGATGGCGAAAATTATGCATTGATTGAAAAAGTGAAAAATGTGGTAGATAAACCGGGCCGGACTGAATTATTACAGATGGCGGCTTTTTATCAGGAATTGTTGCGCTTGCGTCAATATTCACCACTGATGACTCTTGGTGATGGTGCATCGGTTAAACAACGTGTTGATTTCCGTAACGTTGGGCCGCATCAGCAGCTTGGGTTGCTGGTGATGACCATAGATGATGGTAATACTACTGGTGATGACCGTGATTCGCGATTTGACGGTTTGGTGGTGATGATTAATGCGGCTCCACATCCTGCCACAGTAAGAGATCTTAACGTCAGAGGGTTGAAGTTGAATAATATTCAAAGGGAACTGGGCCATACATCTCTGGCGGCGGGTACCAGAATTGCGAAAGATGGCGCGGTCACGCTACCGGCTTGGTCAGTAGCGGTGCTGGTTTTGCCGCAAGATGGGAAGCGCGGTACTGGTTTGCCTGTTCGTAGAAAGTAACGCGTAGGCGTTTTCCATTGTTTGTATCGGGGCGGTTTGTCCAGACCGCTCATTTTTACCTTGAAAAGGTACTGCCACCGCTTTTCTTGTTGATGATAATTGAGACATTGTTTATCTCCTTATTATCTGTCTGCGCTAGCAGTTTTTGTTTTTCACCATCATGTTGTCGCTATTCTTCAAAAATAGGTGACTTTAATAAGTTTAATTCTCCCATTGGTCGCAACGCTGAATAGTTTAAAAGTCAGTAATTTGTGTTGACATAATAAAAAAATATGATGATATGGTTTTATTTGATTGTATCGATTGTAAATTATACAAAATTCTTGGTGGTGGCTTTTTGGAAAGGATGGCTGTGGGCTAATGCTCATCTAATCGCTCTTTATTCATCACCACACAGAGGGAGGCAAGTTGAATTTCCAAGGGTTACAGGCAAAGTACCGCCGTCTATTTCAGGAAAGTGCTGCCTGGAAACTGTTGAGAGCTGATAATGCTCCTGTAATTTTGGCATTTTTGGGGGAGTTATTTTCCGAGGATAGTGAAGTCCCTTTTGGTCGTGCCCGTGTGTCACTTGATGCAGAGTTGGTACGCTGTCGTGAACTTGGCATTTGGGAAACTGAAACGGGAGCAGGTACTTATCTCAATAAATGGATTCGGGAAGGCTGGTTGCGTGAGATGGATGACACATTAACTAAAACGGATGCCAGTGAAATTGCACTCCGTTTTAGCCAGGGGCTTGATGAACGCAATTCAGGAACCACTGCGTCTCATCTTCGAATTGTGCAGGAAGCGGTCAGGGACTTTGCAGTAGCGATTAGCCCAAATGCCGATGAGCGTGTCGCACTTTTGGAAGATAGAAAATCTGAGATCCAAAGAGAGATTGATGCTCTAAGGGCCGGCGTTGTGACCGAATTAACCGGAGCTGAACAGCGGGAAAGAATTCGTGAAATTTACCAACTGGCTTCTGTTTTAACGGGTGATTTTCGCCGTGTTGAAGATGAAATTCGTCGGTTGGATCAGGAAATTCGTATTCAAATTATTGAGGGGGACTCCACTAGAGGAGATATCCTGCTTGCTGTTTTAGAAAAAGAGGCATTACTGGCTAAAACTGACGCCGGTAGTGCGTTTGAAAGCTTTTTTGATTTGTTATGTGATCAAAATAGAACTATGGAGCTACGAGATCAGCTTCGCAGTATTTTAAGCCGTCCGGTCGCAGAACACTTAAGTGCCCAACAGCGGCAATTCTTAAGTCAGCTCATGAGAGAACTAAGCCGCGAGAGTGACAGAGTTTTTCAAATTAGGAGAAGAACGGAAGAGAGTTTGCGTGCTTACATAGAGAGTGGTACTGCTCAAGAAAATCGTGCGGTTGATAGATTGCTTGGTCAATTGGAACGACTCGCCATTGAATTAAAGAACTCAGGTTATGACTTACAAACGGCAACAACTCTGTCACTGCCCGTTGGCGCGGCAAGTATTAGCTCTCCTGAAAGCATGCTGCTTAAATCACCTGATGAAAAGCTGGATACTTCAGGTGCTGAAGAACAGCTCAACTCTCGGGAACCGAGTATGCAAATGCTGGATTGCCTTGATGTTGTTCAAATTCGATTAATTGCTGAGAGGGCGTTAGCAACGTTAAAAGAGTTTGGTCCAATGACAATTGCGTCTATTGCAAATTATCAGCCGATTAATTCAGGGTTGGAGGAGTTAGTTGCCTATTTGCGGGTGGCCAAATCTGTCGGGGCTGCATTATTGGAAGAAAAGGAATCAATTGAAATCAGTGACAAACGGGGAGTTCGCTTGCGGGCGTCTATACCCACTTTCTTGCTGAGTGCTGACCTGTTTCCAGATAGTTTGGATGAATTGGTTCTTTAGAGTGAATAGAAAATGGTTGTATATATATAGTGAGGGCTGTAATGCATGTAGGTAAAAAGTTGAATAAAGATAATGGCGCCCTCGCTACCTCTGGGAAGTCTCATTCCGATCCTCAGGAAGAACAGAAAACAGGGTCCTTCGATCAGTTGATAAAACACCATACTCAATCAGAGTATGATCCGCTTACAGATACAGCTGGCGTTGAATCTGATGTTGCTTTTTCGGTTGTCAACCAAAGCCCATCCGGTGAAGTTGATGATGTATTAGTCAGTAAGCACGTTGAAAACTCAAACAGTGATATGCCGCTGGATGCGCGCCGGGTGCTAGTTAGCTTGCTGCGTCAGGGCGTTATTTTGTCTTCGCAGAAAGCTAAATTGTTTGAATTACTTTGTCGATACCAATGTGCTGTGCGCAAACATCTGTCAGAAGTCTATTTGAAGTTAATCTTAGATGAAAAAGCAGGTGTTGCCTTTATAGCTGGCTTTCAGAATGAGGAAGATACTGAATTATTGGGTATAGATGATGAAGAGGTTGTCTCTCTGATTAGCCGAAGAACGCTCTCTTTATACGATACATTGTTGCTGTTGGTGCTGCGTAAACATTACCAGGACCGGGAAACATCGGGAGAGCAAAGGGTTATCATTGATATAGAACGTATAGAATCCCATCTGACACCGTTTTTACCGCTGACAAACAGTACTAAATCTGACCGGAGAAAACTCAAGGGTGCTCTTGAGAAAATGGTGACGAAAAAAATATTGAGTTCGGTCCGAGGAAGCGAGGATCGCTTCGAGATTACGCCGGTGATCCGCTATGTAGTCAGCGCTGAATTTCTCGAAAGTATGCTCAATGAATACCTGAAAATGGCGGGAGAAAAGGGTATTGAGCTAAATAAAAATGGCAGCGACGCTGTTGATTATCAAAATGAAGGGGAAGAGACAGGAGATGAAAATGACTGATCAAACTCTTTCGGCTAATTCATTATTTCATGTTGGTCAAATCAGATTAGCTGAACTCTCAGTTTATAACTGGGGGTCATTTAATGGTTTGCATACCGCGTTGATAGATCCTATGGGAACGCTAGTCACTGGAGATAATGGCGCCGGAAAATCGACATTTATTGATGGCCTTATGGCTTTGCTGCTTCCTGCCGGAAAGGCAACTTTCAATGTAGCTGCGGCACAGGGTGATCGTTCTGACCGGACTTTACTTTCCTATATGCGGGGAAGTTTTGGATCTGCCCATGACGGAGCGGGGACGAGAGTCAGAAGTAAGCGTGAGTCTGGCGTAGTGACTGGGCTTAGAGCTTTATATCAGGGTGATGATGGGTCAAAAATCACGCTTGCGGCGCTTTTCTGGATTACTAAATCGACGAATGTGCTCGCGGATGTGACACGAGTTTATGTTGTTGCCAAAAGAGACCTGACTCTTAAGGAAATGCTGAATGCTTTTGGGAACGGTAATGCTCGGGCATTCAAGCAATGGCTTCGTGATGACCCGACGATTACGTGCTGTGATGATAATTTTTCT
This sequence comes from Photorhabdus kleinii, assembly GCF_025384885.1. Lineage (NCBI taxonomy): Bacteria > Pseudomonadati > Pseudomonadota > Gammaproteobacteria > Enterobacterales > Morganellaceae > Photorhabdus > Photorhabdus kleinii. The sequence continues at coordinate 51,355 of NZ_JAJAFY010000032.1, read as the reverse complement.
GATTATCAAGAGTTGTACCGAAAGCTCCTGTATATGGACAATAAGAATGCGCCTGCACTTTTGTCGCGGGCGTTAGGTCTGAAAAAAATTGATGATTTAACCGGGTTGATTCGTGAATTGGTACTGGAACCGAGTACGGTCAAGGATGATGCTAAAAAGGTCGTGGAAGAGTTTGCTGATCTGGTGGCAATTCATAGTCAATTAGTGGATGCAAGAGCACAAAAAGTGCACTTATCCAGGTTACCTGAACTCAACGCAATTATCGAAAAAACAACGAAAGAATTTGCGGAGCTGATAGCTGAGAAAAATAGTCTCCCGGTCTACTTTGGGGAGATTTTCGCACAATTGTGGAGTGAAAAAATTGCCGATATTGAGGCTGAACTGGAAGCGCTACTCCTCAAAATTAGCCAAGCTGAAGAGCAGAAAGTGGATGCGAATAAGTTGGTTGAGCGAAGGCACGAGGAATATCTTCAATTTGGTGGGGATAAAATAGAGTCGCTGAGAAAAGAGGTTGATCATACCCAAGCTCAATTGAGTCGGGTGGTTAGAAATTCATCGCAATATCAAACTCATGCTAACGAGCTGGCTCTTCCTTCTGTATTAGAGGAGGCGGTGTTTCTTAAAAATCAATCCGTAGCATCAACCCGGCTTGCCAGTATTCAGCAAGAAGAAGGAGAGTATCAGGACAGGTTTGCCACCATCAGTGCTAAATTCAGTGAGCTACAAGCCAATATCCATGATATCTCTCAGGAAATTCGTGAGATCGAGGCAAGACCCGATTCCAATATTGATGTGAAATATCAGCAACTGCGAGATGAACTGGTTAATTCTTTAGAATTAAGTAAGGACCAGTGTGTATTTATCGGTGAGCTTATCGATGTCGAAGATCGTGAAAAGAGCTGGCAGGGCGCGATAGAGAGGGCGTTAGGCGGGTTACGAACCACACTTGCTGTGCCACATCATTGTTATTCGATGGTGACTCGTTGGTTGAATACCCGACATACCGGTTTACATGTCCGTGTTCAAGTTGTGAATGATTCTACAACTCAAGATCAATCGGTGGTGTTTAAGTCTGATGGTTATCTAAGGAAACTGGTATGGCGTAATCACCCTTATCGAGAGTGGCTCAAGCACCATTTGCAGCGATTTGACCTGCAATGTGTTTCAAGTACGGAAGAATTGGATCAAACCCCGTTTTCGATGACACAGCAGGGGTTGATGCACATGGATAAGGGGCGCTTTGAGAAAAAAGATCAGCACCGGATAGACGACAGAAGGCGCTGGTGTCTGGGTTTTTCGAACAAGTCACGTTTAGCCATTCTTAATAACGATAAAAAAGAGTTAACTCTGCAACTGGCAGAAACCGAGAAAAAGGTGAGTCAAGCCCGTCAAGATTTGAATTCTGTTTCTGATCGTAAAATTCTTTGGGAGAAGATCCAAGGTTACCGCTGGGATGATATTAATGCTCCTTACTGGCACGAAAAGCTTTCTGATTTGCAGGCTGACCTCAAGGTGTTGGAACAGTCAGGGGGTGATCTTGATAAGGCCAGAGAGCGTTGGGAGTCGGCTAAAGGGCAGCTAGCTCAAATTCAATCGGTATTAAATCAGCTCAACTCTGATTCTGGTGGCGTTAAAAATACGCTGAAAAATGCAAAAGAGGAATGGAGCAAAGCGCAGGAAAAAGCGTCGAAAGGATTACCTGATTCAGCCCGGCAATTACTTGCGATTCGGGTTGGCGTACTTAATACAAACGATTTAGGCCGGATGTCTGAATTGGTATTGAGAGTTGAAGACGATTTAGAACGTCTGTTAGATATTAGCCGAAACAGTAAAGACAAAGCGGAAAGATTAGCCATTAGCATTATGGTCTCATTCAGGTCTAACGATAAATGGCAAGTCTTCACGGTTGACTGGCAAAGTAATATTGATGGCTTACCTGATTATCTTAATCATTTGCGACAACTGGAAGAGGAAGGGCTTCCCAACCTTGTGGAGCAGTTTATTGAGCGGTTGAATAAGCATGCAACGCAGTCACTGGCGCGGATTAAAACTAAGCTTGAATCTGAACGGGAAGATGTCCTCGAACGGATTGATATCATTAACCGGGTCCTTAAGCGTACAGAGTTTCGATCAGGGACACATTTAAAGCTGGGTTCAAAGAGAGAGAAATTCCCACATGTTAATGAGTTTGAACAGCATTTGCGTAAGGTGCTGAGTCAGGTAACCAGTGATGACCATGAAGCACGGTTCCGTCAATTGGCTAAAGTAGTTGAAATACTTGGGAAAGCAAGTGCGCCAGGTTCCTCAAATACATTAGAAAGTTTAAGGTTGCTTGATCCTCGTTATCAGATGTCATTTTATGCCGAAGAGTTGGATAGTAATACCGGTGAGATTCGTGATGTATTGGAGTCATCCAGTGGAAAGTCAGGTGGCGAGAAAGAGTCATTTGCGGCGACTATTGTCGCGGCAAGTTTGGCCTATGTTTTGACGCCAGATGGCTATGATCGTCCGGTTTACTGTACTGTTTTCTTGGATGAGGCATTCTCAAATACGGCTGAAACGGTAAGTCGGCGGGTGCTCCGAGTATTTAGAGAGCTCCACATTCACGTTAATTTGATTACGCCTTATAAGAACTTAAATCTGGCAAGGGAATCTGCTCGTTCACTGCTCATTGCGGAAAGAGATCAGGAAAACCATGACAGCCATTTATGTGAAGTGACTTGGGAAGAGATTGACCGGAGAATGGGCGAAGAGAAGGAGAAAAAGTTGCCTGATGAGGCTGCTGATCTGGGTATTGAGTTTGAGAAACTGACATGAAAAGAGGGCAGTATGAGGTGAGTTGGGGGTTATTGCCAGCACAAGTTAAGAGCATCATTAGGCAGCGTGAGTGGGATAGCCTTCCCTCACTAAAAGCCCGGTTACTGGGCATCAAGGCATTCCCTATTCGCGTTGGCTTGAAGCCACCCAAAGGGAATTCTGCCATATTAGATATAGTTCATTTCCAACGGTTTATTGATGAGTGGAAATCATTTCCCCATCAAGATGTCGTGGAGTGGTCTTCTAAGAATTTCAGGGAGCTATCTGAGCAACGCATTCCAACTTTTGTTGTCATTGAATCGATGCAATGTCTGATTCAATTTTTAGGGAGTGATGCCCTTTCCCGAAGTAAGGTATGGGAAAGAAATATGAAGCCATTTTTGTGGGTTAATAAAGATCTCTATCCTGCATTGGTTAAGTGCATAGATATTGTGGAAAAACTCTCGTTGAGAGATGCGGAATTATTAGCAAAGTTGCTGCCACAATTAAAGCAAGGCTTAGGGGAAGGGCAATATCTAAGAGCACTGCCACTCATTGGGATTGATACTAAGTTTCTTGAGAATCACCAAATCCTGATCGAAGAGTTGGCCGATATCATTCACAAGGGAGCTGTTTCGGCATCAGGTGGTCTTATTGCTTGGTTGGGGTGTTCAATAAATCCTAAAGGTTGGTTAACTATCAGGCCGCTTTGCCGTGCTGTGATGGCTGCACTTGGTGGAATACCGATACTACAAATACCCGGCGAATTACTTAGACAGTACGAACTTCCGGCATCGAATATATTAGTAGTAGAAAACCTACAGTCTGGTCTGGCATTACCCGAAATGTTTGACACGATCGCGGTGATAGGAGGAGGGAAAAACATTGCCTGGATGGATGCAGTCTGGTTGAAAGATAAACGTGTAGGATATTGGGGAGATATTGATACTTGGGGTTTGTCTATTCTCAGTGACGCCAGAAACAAGTTTGTGGATATTGAGCCTCTGATGATGGACGTTGAAACTGTTAAAGCCCATGAAGAGAGAATGGTTCCTGAATCAAATCCAGTTGAATCCAATCCTTCATCGCTAAATGAGGATGAAGCACAGTTGTTTAATGATCTCATTTCTGGCCGGTTCCAATCTTCACGTTTAGAGCAGGAGCGCCTTTCATCTGATTACATTAGAAACAAGCTTATGAATTGGTTGCCCTAACACAGAAGGGAAGCCGCCAGACACGATGTGTTTTCTATTTATCATTATCAGAAATCGTCACTTTCTTGGTATACATCGAAACGGTGCGTGATCAGATTGGCAAACGCCTGGCTCGCAGCGCTTCGATATGCGCCACGGCGCCACAACAGTACCGCATTGCGTTGCGGTAACGTAGGTTGAATGGCAATGGAATAGAGCCTTGTCTGTTCGTGGGCTATGACATCAGGCAACAAAGTTGCGAGTCGTCCCCGACGGATAATTTCTACGATTGCACTGACGGAGTTGGCCTCAATTGCAATGTGTGGCGTGATCCCCTGTTTCTGGAAGTACAAATCAATATGGTTCCGCGTTGCAAAGTCTTTACTTAGTAGCGCTAACCCTTCATGTTCCAACATTTTCGCCGTTAATGATGTTTGTTGACCAATGAGTCGATGCGATTGACCAACGATCAGGCTGAGTGTTTCGATGAACAATGGTTCGCTATCAATGTCGGGGGAGCGCACTTCTGAGAACGCGATGCCGAGATCGAGCTGGTTCTCTGCTAAAGAGACTTCTATCTGATCTTGTGTCATTTCCTTAATATTCAACGTAATTCCTGGATAAAGCGCGTTGAAACGTTCTACCCAAGGGCCGATGAAATAAGTAGTGAAGGTGGGTGTCATTGCTAGCCTGAGCAATCCGCGGCTTAAATCCTGCACATCATGAATCGCACGCTGTCCGGCATCCAGATCCTGCAACGCACGACGGGCGTAACTTGTGTATACCTCGCCAGCGTCAGTCAGTCGTACAGTCCTTCCAGAGCGATCGAACAGTTGCACGTGCAGTGACTCTTCAAGTTGCCTGATTTGTTGCGATAGGGTTGGTTGTGAGATATGAAGTTCCTCTGCGGCGCGTGTGAAGTTCTGATGTTTGGCAACTGCCAGCAGATAACGAATGTGTCGTAGCAGCATATCAATTAACTATTTGAAAATAATATGGAAGTAATGACATCCTGATCTTTGAGACTATAGAAATATTCGCTCATTTTTCACCTGTTGGCTGTCTTATCGGCCACGATGGGGTGAAGACTATAAGGGCTTCCTGAACATGTCAACGCCGTGTTGTACCTTTAGTGTTAGCGTTGGTGGTATTACCCCGTAGCTTATCTTGAGCTGATCACGAAACTTGGTTACATCATGTAAACACTATGGCGTCATCATTTGTCGTTTATAAGATGTAAATAACAAAAAACAAATACGTTGCCGCAGAACGACAATAAACTATTGGAAAATACTATAGCGATGATAGTAATCCGATCTTTGACGCTATAGATAAATTCGTTCATTCTTTATCCATTCGCTTTTTTATCGATCACGATGGAGTGAAGACATGCAGGATATTATTGAAGGTTTTTTACAATTCCAGCACGAGGTATTTCCAAAGTGTTGCGAGCGTTTCAAGCGGCTTGCCGCCAGCCAAAATCCGCGTACTTTGTTTATTGCGTGCTCCGACAGCCGTGTGGTTCCAGAGCTTCTGACTCAGAGTGAGCCAGGTGATCTGTTCGTAATACGCAATGCTGGTAACATCATTCCGTCGTACGGTGCAGAATCTGGCGGTGTTTCCGCTACCGTTGAGTATGCGATCGCTGTGCTTGGGGTCACTGACATTGTGATCTGCGGACATTCAGATTGTGGTGCTATGACCACAATTGCGACCTGTAAATGTATGGATCATCTTCCCGCGATTACCAGCTGGTTACGTTATGCGGATTCTGCGAAAGCGATTAATCAGGCACGTGAGCATGTTAGTGAGATTGCTCGACTTGACTCGATGGTGCGTGAAAACGTAATCGCTCAAATTGCTAATATCAAGACCCACCCGTCCGTGGCGCTTGGGCTGGAACAGGGACACTTGAATCTACACGGCTGGGTTTACGATATAGAGGCTGGTTCGATCGATGCTCTAGACGGCTTGGTCGGCCAATTTGTTTCGCTTGCGGACTATCCACATGTTTCTGCAACACAATCCGTGTTTCACCACGGCATTTAAATAGCTTATTAATCCAAAGGAATCATTATGACACAATCTCAATACTCCCAAACTCCCAGGCTGGTCCTTACTGATGCTATCATCGACGCTAAGATACGCAAGAATTTGACGTTTGAAGATATCGCACAAGGAACTGGTCTGAGTCTCGCATTCGTCACCGCAGCATTGCTCGGCCAGCACCCATTGCCAGCCGATGCTGCGAGGATTGTGGTTGACCGGCTTGAACTTGGCGAGGATGCACTCCTTCTGCTGCAAACCATCCCTGTACGTGGCAGTATTCCCGAGGGTATACCGACTGATCCGACTATTTACCGATTCTATGAAATGTTGCAGGTTTATGGTTCAACCCTTAAGGCGCTTGTCCACGAGAAGTTTGGTGATGGCATTATCAGTGCGATTGACTTCAAACTTGATATCAAAAAGGTCGATGATCCTAATGGCGGTTCGCGTGCTGTCATTACGCTAGATGGGAAATATTTGCCGACTAAACCGTTCTAAAGCAATTGCAATTGTTGGCATCAGCAAGAGGTTTGAATTTGAGAGACAAATCTCTTGCTGTTTCAAATTAAAGTTTATTAATTAGCCATTTCGGGTTTTTTATAAAATGTATTTGAGATTCAAGTATATAACTAATTGAGTTATGGGTAAGTGTCGCATTTGGTCCGTTGATAATAATTGCTACATCTGTGGCCTGTGATATATCTGTATTTGGTGTACTTTTATTCATCATAGTTCTCCAGAGGATTAAAGGGATTATGGCAGGTCTGAAGGGATTATGGTCCCGGCAGGATAAAACGACGGGTCCGCGCAGAACTGATCAATAACCTGCATCAACTGCGAAGGACGCTCATAAATGACCGCATGTCCACACTCTATCTCTGTATAGCGTGCGTCCTGAATGGCACCAAACAGATCTTTGCTGTGACGGATAGGTATCATTTGATCGTGTGTACAGCCGATAATTAGCGTTGTGGCTTTTATCGTAGGAACAAGTTGGGAGATATCAACCCGGCCATTAAGATCCATTTGTAACGCTTCAAATTCCCCCGGCACAGCATTTTCAAATCCGATTGCAAGCTGATCTGGAAGCATATTGACATGATTGGGAGAACTGAAAGCGCAAAATATCATAAAGTCTGCAATAGAGGGTGATTGGATCTCATATAACTGACGCCAGACAGATAAAAATCGTGCTAACTGTGAATCTGTTTTCACCCATCCTGCGATCAGAACCAAATTACGAACCAGGTCCGGACGCTTAGCGGCAACAGAAGCAGTAACGACAGCACCCAACGAGTAACCTATCAGTGTGACAGACTCCCCCGACGCCGCTGTTTCAATAACGGCTTCGACCTGTTTTTCAAGATGTTCAAGGGTAAGCGTTTCGTTTGCTTTTACTGGTTGAGAAAAATCCAGGGATATAACTCGATTTTCCGAGGCAAGTAGTTGAAAGAGATAACCGAAATGTATCTCTGTGCTGCCGCCAGTGCCATGTACCAAGACGATAGGATTTCTCTTGGCGCTATTCTTAATTGGATCGAGAGGTTGGGATGTGAAAAATTTTACATCTTTTCCATCTACGTTTATGACATTTTCGTTGATATTAAATTTTTGTTGGGACTTATTCATGGTAATTAAATCTCTCCTGATAGGTATGAGTTATATAGAAGCCAAATATATACCCGTCATCTTTCAAGTTGCCTCTTTGTTGGCTGCACTCACTCACCCCGGTCACATAGTTATCTATGCTCCCGAGGATTCGCTCCCTTGCCGTCGCGATGCATCTTGAAATCCATAGGGTATAGATAATTAAACAATGATCTTGTTAGTTGCTTAATTAAATTAATAACTAAGTATAGAGTTATTGTCAAATTATAAAATTAAAATAGTATTGCGCTTGAATATTCATATTATTACAAATTCCAATATTAGGTCTTGTTTATTGTATTTTTGCGATATTGCAGGCAGGGGAAATAAGTTGCAATCTATTAATTAAAATGAAAGTTTTTTGTCAGGCTGAATGGGGAATATCAAAATATTAAAAAGATCATATGCTGGATTGTCTTATTAATTTCTTATTTCACATTGACAGGATTTCATCCTCATACCATAGTGATTACATCACTTGTTTTATGTGATTGCATTATTAAATAATTTGATTAATCTATTGCTTGGATATTATTGATTATTTATATAATTAAGAGTTATCAGTAATACACAAAAAATTATTTTTCGAAATATTTTATAAAGTATTTTTTTCGCTCTGATAGCATTCTATTACAACGTTCGACTCGGTTTATACAATCTATCAGCGTGTGTAGTCTGCTTCGGAAAGATGAAATTGAATGGCATCATCGGATATTTAACGCACCTATCCAGGAGATGAAAAATGTCTACTCAAATCGTGAATGAACCCGATCCGCAATATGTGGTGGCAGAAGGTGAGAAACGTGCTATACGCACGATTAAGCTATTTATTTCTCTGGGCTTTATCGCAGAGGCTGGATTTCTTTTAATGAGTTTTATTTTATTTCCCGACAATGGCCCTCTGGTATGGCGTCTCGTATGGGCGCTTGGTTTATGTGGTATTGGCATGGGGGCCGCCGTTGGGGGACTGACTTACTTGGTATCAGCACGTTTCACGCCAGGAAGTACCGGCGCTTATATCATGACCGCCGTGAGTAGCGCTCTGTTATTCAGTGTTTGCCAAACACTTTGTTGGGGCTTGGACCACAACGTGGGGCTGAATTATTGGGGTTCAATAGAAATGCCGTTGCTATTCCTGATTAAAGGATATACTGCCGCACTTATTGCTGGCATTTTGGGTAGTTTTCTTCTTAACTCAGTAACTGGTGCGAGATTTCTTGCTCGTCTCAAGGTCTTTTAGTGAATAAGAAATTAACTTTGCCTAACAGTTTCGCTATTTCCATATTTCTGGCTGTGTTGGCTGCATGCCTGAATCTTATATTATGGCGCGCTGATATTTTGGAAATGGCACATAGCGTCCCGCTAAAGGGGTTAATGATTATTTGGTATCTCTTGGGATGGGGTTTTGCTCCGGGTTGCCTGACCGCGCTCACCATCAATTCAATCAGGGGAAGATTACCTCAGAGGGTAGGGGCGGTGGTTGCCATGCTTATAAGCTTTCTGTTGGTTACAGGGATTTGCGGCTTGGTTTATGCTTACCTGACAAACTCCGCTTTTATGCAAATTGCTATGGGAGGCATGGCTAATCATCATTCTTCGGTGAATCACGGAACTATTCTTGGTTTTATTACGCAATTGCTGCCCAGTTTATGTGCAACTGTTATTTCAATCATGAATGCTTTTTCGATAAAAATGGGGAAGCAGTTTAGGTGATAAGGTCCAAATAAATTCTTGGTGGTTAAACCGCTATTATTATGTTGACAATTTATTACTTGTGAATTCGCTTCCAAAGCGTAGCTAGTCGACGGTTCTTCTCCCATCTTATCATGGTGCTCAGTCCCCCCGTCATAAAGCGAAAGATATTAGGCCCTAGTTTTGCGAATGCAAGATTGGGGCTTTTTCACGATATAGCTTTACAGTAAGCTTTTTAAGTCCACTGGTGCTCCTTATCCTCTCTGTGTGCTGGATACAGAGTTCACTGGCGTCGACTCCTCTACTGTCGGATATTGTTAGATTTATTCCTCCAATTACTCTGGCTTTTCGTTACAGTCGTGCCTTTAAGCCCAAAGGAAAAATTTTGACTGATGTGTAAGAACGTCATAAATCGACAAATAGACGAAAAGGAAACCAGCAAATAGACGCTATGAAAACCAGCATTTAGACGATAGCCATAGCCAACAAATAGACGGAGCAATTTAAGCTTCATTCTCCACATTGAACATAAAAGAACAACCTTGAGTAACGCACTACACCCAAGATAATAGCACCACAGCTCAAGGCAGCATTGGCTGATACACCAGTGGTGTGCTTGCTTGGTCCTCGCCAAGTCGGCAAAACAACGTTGGCGAAATCTCTAGAGCCTGGGCGTGCTTACCTAACTTTTGATGACAGCACTCTGCTTAACACAGCTAAAGCCGATCCCACTGGATTTGTACAAAGCTTGCCAGAACGTGTCACACTGGATGAAGTACAGCGTGTGCCAGAGATCTTGCCTGCCTTAAAAGCAACTATAGACATTCATCGTCGACCGGGGCGGTTCATACTAACTGGTTCAGCTAATTTGCTGTTGCTGCCTGGAGTACAGGAATCACTAGCAGGTCGCGTCGAAGTAATCTTTTTGCAGCCACTTTCTGAACAAGAAAAGCAGCATAGTCCAACATCGCTACTCGAACAGCTGATCACTAACAAAATTTCTCCTTCAATCAAAGGGGAACAAATCCTCATTGAAGGCGTAGCAGAAGCTGTAGTACAAGGAGGTTATCCAGAGCCGAATATGCGCAGTGAGGCGCGAGCTCGTCAGTGGTATAAGCAGTACCTCAACGCCATTATTCAACGTGATGTGAAAGACGTTGCAGCGATTCGAGATGAAGACGAATTACTGAGACTCATTAAGATCCTCGCATTGCGTACTGGTAGCCTTTTGAACATCAGTGGATTAGCGAAAGATGTAGGTCTTCAGCGAGAAACTGTTGATAAATACATCACCATTCTAGAGCGCTTGTTCTTAGTGAGACGCTTACCGGCTTGGCATAAAACCAAGCCAAGCGTTTAATAAAAGCTCCTAAAGTTCATGTAGTAGACTCCGGTTTAGCTTGTGCTTTAAACAATATGAGAGTCGACGATTGGCATAACCTTAGTAATGACTTTGGTGCAGTACTCGAAAGCTTTGTGGTGCAACAATTGATCTGCCAATCAGGTTGGGGAGAACATGAACTGCACTTCTCCCACTATCGTGATAAAGATCAGGTTGAAGTTGATCTGGTTATTGAAGATGGTCGAAGAATCTGGGGGGTTGAAGTTAAAAAAGCGGCCAGCATACAGCCGAAAGACGGTATGGGGTTGGCAAGATTAGCTTCACTGGCTGACAGAGATTGGCAGGGAGGCATCTTACTTTACACAGGTAACAATTGTCTGCCAATTAGCCACGTACCGAACACATTTGCAGTACCAATGAATGCGCTTTGGGGGCATTGATATCTACCACGTTCTAAAGGACGTCTTAATTCAGCCCAAACTTCACTTGAAACCAGCCTCCATGCAGATAAATACTGAAAAATTAATAAATTGCAATTTTTTAGTAAAAAATGATTGAAATATACTAAAAAATAAGCAAGACTGTTTTTACTACATTGTTAGATATATTTAGTAAAAAGAAAGGAACCTCACAATGATAAGTGAAGCTTTGGTAGAACTAGCCCTGCGTACTTTATCCTGCACCCAAAAAGAATTGGCCAGTCGACTTGGGGTATCTCCCACTCAGATCACTAAATGGAAAAAAGGTGAACATATGTCGCTGGATATGGAAAAGAAACTCCGGGATGTAGCAATGATAGGTGAACTGGACCCTGAATTTATTCTCTGGGCGGGTTCTTATGAAGAAGCTGTTAAATGGCAAAAACTCATATACCGTCTTGCTGACATGGCTCACGAGAATGCAGAGACTGGGTATATTACTGACCCCTTGCAGGACGAGATGGATCTCTTATGTTCAAGTGTTTCCAGTGTACTTACAAGTATGGGGATAAGGTCGCCGAAGTCATTCCCTGAAGAGCTGGACGTTGATGAAGATGAAGAATTCTGGGATGCAGTAGAAAAGGATAATTACGCTAATATCATCTACAAAATCTTCAATGCACTTAATAATGTTTATGGCTTCTACGCTGCTTACATTTCTGACTTTATCTATGATGAAGAGTTAGATTTATTTGAAACAGAGGCAGGAAACATTGAGTCCTGCTTGGTTGATCTAGCGGCCTGTAAAATTGAGGTTGATACAAAACTGGCTCCTAGGTACAAAGAATTCAAATATAATGTTATGAAAGATTACGAAGAATGGCTCAATATTGTTAAGGATAAAGCGTTTCGGTCCGGCGTTCCTCTTAGGGCAGAACTGCTCGCGTTAATTTATGATTCTGGTGACAATCTCGGTCTTGAAGCCGAAGCAGAAAGTTTGGGGTTCAATTCTTCACGTATTCATCCAGATATTTATATGAACGAACTTCTGGTTGGCATGCGTACGATTCACCAGGTTCTTCCCGCGATATTGAAAAAGCTGGAAATTGACAAAGAATTTCAACTAGATCCATCTGCTTTTCATATAGGATGATTCTGCTATTAAACACCCGCTCATCTGGCAGCCCCCTAAAATCAGGGTGTTCTGCCAGATGTATAACGAGTGATGGGTATTTTCATCCAAGCAGATCACCCAATAACCCCCTGTGATATCAAGATGCTTGCTAGCCTGTATTTCTCCCTGATTGGTAAGATTATCACGGATTTTGACTGACAGGATTGCCTTCTTTATCGTAAGGCTCCGGTGAACTCACCTTGCGTTGTCAGATAACAACAAAATGGGATGTTAACTGAAGGGATTCTCCGGCTAGGGGAGCAGCTCATTCAACCGATTGTTCGGCCAGGCCGGTAACCGGGTAAGGACATCACGTAACCAGAACCAGGGCTCATATCCGCTGGCTTTGGCGCTTTCCAGCAGGATCATTATCATGGCGGCCCGTTGCCTCGCAGGCAGCAAGCCCGCAAAAAGCCAGTTCTTTCGGCCGACCGTCACGCCCCGGCGGGCATTCTCTACCCGGTTGTTGTCTATCGGCACCCGGCCATCATCCAGATAACACACAAGGGCCGACCAGCGCTTCAGGGGATAATCTATCGCTTTGCGTAACCCGGAGTTGGGGGCCGTTTGGGCCTGAGTCGTCTGCAACCAGGCTCGAAACTCATTCAGCCACGGCCGGGCATGCAGCGCATTGTAACCCGCATAATCATCCGTCACTAATGTGCCGCCTGACCAGTCTTTCGGCATGCTCTGCGCATAACGGCCACTGTGCCGCCATTGGGTCACAGGGTGTTGTTTTTGCTCCGGGGTATATCGGCTACGGCTCATGGTGTCAGTCTCCAGGTGAAGATAAGGAAGCGGTAGCGTGCAGCGGCTGGAAGGGAAAGACAAGGTGAGTTCACCGGAGCCTTAGTACGCCAGGCAAGCTGGCGATAGAACAGAGGGTGAAGTCCCTTCCGGGTAAGAGCTAGCCACTCGCCCGGTCCTTTAGCTATGCGCGACTGTGGGTAACTACTGTCGTGAAGTATTAGCGAAGGCACTCAGGCCAGGTATTGAGCCACGAAATCGGTAAATCGGAGGTGGTGATGCAGTTAAGGGAAGCAGAAACTTACAATGGTCAGGGTGTATTGGCGAAACTTGACTATACCTCCCGGGGTCGGAGGCCCTGTGCATGTGAGGAAGTTCGTCGCGCGGAACCTGGGAGATCCTGAACGGTTTCCCATCTTGAGCAGTTGGGACGATAAGGTCTAAGTGTCAAAGCAGAGGCTCTATTGAGATCAGGAAGTCGGACGGGAGTATAGTACCGAGAAATCAGTGAACAAAACAGAAAACAATGTGGCGGAATTGATGGAGGGAAGGCTCCCGACCAAGGGGAACAGCCAACAGTGCGCCCGTATCCGGACACAGAGCCGGGGAAATACGACGTTACGCTTGCTGGCTGTGCGAAAAGCAGCAAAGAAGGATAGGAAACAACAGTTTACTCACCTTTTTCATCACATCAGTGAAGAACTGTTATATCAGGTTTTTCAGCAACTTAAACGCCAGTCGGCACCGGGCTGCGATGGTATCACATGGGAAAACTAGGCAGAAAATCTGCAAAATAACCTCCATGCGCTCCACGGCAGACTTCATCGGGGGCAATACAGACCCCAGCCGGCAAGGCAGGTGATGATCCTGAAAGAAGACGGGACAGAAAGGCCATTGAGTATACTGTGTCTGGAGGACAAAATCGTGCAGCAAGCGGCTGTCACGGTCTTAAATCAAATCTACGAGACCGATTTTCTCGGCTTCTCGTATGGGTTCAGACCGGGCAGAGGGCAGCACGATGCTCTGGACGCGCTGAATGTGGCAATTATGGAGAGGAAAGTCAATTGGGTGCTGGATCTGGACATCAGTCGTTTCTTCGATACCGTGGAGCATGACTGGCTCATCCGGTTTATTCAGCACAGGATAAGGGACGGTCGGATGTTGCGATTAATCAGGCAGTGGGTCACGGTGGGGATAGTTGATGAACACGGTCACCGACAGAAGTCGCATTGTGGCACGCCGCAAGGTGCTGTCATATCGCCACTGCTGGCGAATATTTATCTGCACTACAGCTTTGATCTCTGGCTCAACGCATGGAGAAAGTAGGTGCAAGGAGAGGTGGTGGTGATGCGGTTCTGGGCTTCCAGAATCATCAGGATGCTCAGGCGTGCCAATTCCTGCTACAACGACGTCTGATGCAGTTTGGGCTGAAGGTACACGCAGCGAAAACCCGGTTGGTACGATTTGGCCGCTTTGCGTTAAAGCAATATGAGGAGCGACCAGAGAGGGGCAAGCCGGGGACGTTTGATTTTCTGGGATTTACGCATTATATAGGACGACTACACACGGGCAAGGATGCGGTGATGCGCAAAACTCAACGAAAACGACGTCAAACACAACTGAAGCGAATAAAGCAGGGGCTGCGGCAACGGCGGCACAACCGCCCGGAAGAAACGGGACGGTGGCTGAAACGAGTGGTAGAAGGGCACATCAATTACTATGGCGTCCCCTTCAACAGCAGAGCCTTGTGTCAATTTGTGGAAGAAGTGAAGCGGATGTGGCTGAAGTCACTGAGACGGCGAAGCCAGCGGCACAAAATGACGTGGTCGCGTTACAGTCAGTTGGTGACTAAAATTGATACCGTCCCCCCGAATTGTACATCCTTATCCTTTGCAGCGCTTTTACGCCAAACACCCGAGGTAGGAGCCGGATGCGTTAGTAGCGCACGTCCGGATCTGTGCGGGGGTAGCCGGTAACGGCTATTCCTACCGCGACCCGTTTGAATAAAGGTTTGTCATCTGCATACACAGGCTGAATAACAAATACAGCCCATCCGGCCAACCCTGTCATTATTTTGCCAAGGGGCACCATTGCCATAATTAAACCGATTCATGATCTTAATTGTGATTAAAATTTTTAGGGAAAATTTGAGAGGCAGTATTTTAGATTAAGTTATGTTATTTTCGATATAGTGATTTGATTTTGAGTCAAAAATGGAAATATTTAGATTAACCAGCTTTAAAACACAAAAATACCGCACCAAATTAGCATTAGATCAATCCATTACAAGTCAAACTAAGTGATTATGTAGTGGCGTATGAATTTTCGACACCTCACAAGCCTGCTATCAACCTTCATCATATAATTATTATCCCACTCTACCTTCTGGCGCCTGGTTTTCAAGCTTACTTTAGCTGTTTTCTCATTTTTGGGCAGGTTAAGGGCTATTTTATTCATGAATGCTATGTTTTCAGCTGTATGACTGCTACTGTCTTTATGTACTGGAAACAACACTGTGGGTCTGATTGTTCAAATTAGACCCGCAGTGTGTTTCCTTCCGTACTGTATTGACGGGGGAATCAAGCCCGTCTATGTCGAAAAATCCCGGCTTTGAGCAGACTGTTTCCTCATCACGGGGAGCATAAAAATTTGTGGGGCACTTTAGTTAGTTGGTGGTAAAATAGGAAACGCAACCCGCCCGCTATCAATTATCGAGCCATGGATATTGATACCGTTGACATGGCTCCTGCTTTTAGGCACTATAAGAAGGCTAGGAATCTGAGAGGATCCACACCTCATCTCCCAATTTCAGTACAGTGCCAAAGGCTAAGTGGTTGGAATACGTTCATTACATTCTCCTACCTTTGCTATAGAAAATGAATATGGCGATTAAAATAAAGTTAAAAAGATGCCCACTTTTTTAACTGTGCACTATAGCTTAGCATCTTAGAGTCAACCTGTTTGCGCTATAATTTTGTTGGAAATTTCTTCCACCTCATACAATTTGTGGATCGTGATATCATGAATTAATGTTGGCTTAAGCGGGATGATAATGTCGTGAATTGGGTTGTGTAACCACAGAGCTACAAAATAACACCAAGGTAAATTAAGTTGCCTCACTTCATAGCTTTGCTGTTGAACTCTGCTATCCATTTCTGCTGCAAGGAGCGCCTCAACTGTCGAGACGGGTATTGGGCCATCAAGGGTCATTGAAGAGACGATGAGATTTTCATCGTGCATGTTCAAATGGAGATCGGACACAACAGAGCCGTCTGACCACAATAGATACCGCCAACCTGTAGCGCGGGCAGCCTTGATCAAGGATTTCGTTTTTTCAAATTCATTGTAATCGACATAGTACATTTTAATCGGGTTCGACGATGAGACGTCGTTGGTATTTATTTTATTGTTTGTATCAGCTTCGCTAAGCGAGCCTCCATCTATAATATCTTGTAAAAAAGAAACTATAACACTATCTGCCCCGCTTGGAGCACTCACAAAGTTAATAGTCATTTGCGTACCTCATGTATTATATTGGTTTTTTAGTAAAGTAGGTCTCTGCCCATCTAGCCATTGGATCACCATAGTAATATGACGGGAATGTATCGAAATTCTCCAACGTTCTCGTATTGCTCCACGGGTCGCATACTTCCCAAACTCCATGATACGGCTTTTCATTGAATACAGATGATATCACCACTGCGTGCCCCTTAGCGTTACCTAATTTGGCAATTGGGTGCGAGAAATAAACGGCAATGACAAATGGCTTATCATTTAGTAGTTCTGTCATAAGAGCAGGTACATAACCTTTTCCTAGTATTTTTTGCCCCAACGCCCCTATCACCGCCAAGGAGTTGTCTGGATCTCCCTCCTTATTACAATTATTCTTTGGAAGGGTGCGATAGGGAGCTACACAAGTTCCAGGCGTAATATTGTTGGATTTCTCATAAATTGACGCTTGTCGGTGAGAATACGGCGTCTGCGCATAATAACTGCCTATACTTGCAGCCACAGCGACCCAGCACCAATACGTTTGCTCCTGAATCTGCGAGTACCCTTTACTCCAGAAATCCGTTAAGTAGCCTGTCTTCCCATCAGAATACAAGATGTTGGTTTCTATGCTACGTTTGGAAGCGGAAAGCGCCACTTTTTTTAAAGAAAGGCATCTCGGTAAATTGCCATTTTGAATATCAGTCATGTTGTCCTCACTTGTTGAAAATGTGACTCCAGTTTTAGAGTTTTAAATCACGAATCTTATTGGATTGTATGTCTGCAAATACAATATAAGATTTATTTTTTTGTTATAAAAATGTAAAATTTATCAGAGGTACATTAATAAATTAACCTTATATCTTGATTATTCTAATTTTCGCAGAGCGGTAATCTCCTGACTGATCATCAGGAATGCTATTGATTGGATGAATCCTTATCCAACGTGTCAGAACAACATCCTGTGTTTTACGAAGATGAAGTTGATATTGACCTTATACCCCAAAATCTGAGCGGACTGGTGTCTGAAAGGGCAACAAAAACGGGTCATGACGCCGGGAAAAAATCAAAAATACTACCTTGCGGACTGCCTTGACGCCCAAACAGGCCAAGTGACTTATGTCAGCGGTATAAAGAAAAATTCTGATTTATTTATCAAAATGTTAAAGAAACTGAATTGCCAATATCGCCATGCAAAAAACATCACGTTGATTTTAGATAACTATGGCATTCATAAAAGTCGGAAAGTCAGGGCATGGCTAAAACAAAATCCTAAATTTAATCTGTTGTTTTTATCGGTCTATTCGCCATAGATAAATAAGATTGAACGCCTATGGCAATCATTGCATGAAACTGTCACATGGAATCATTGTTGTCAGTATATGTGGCAATTCTTGAAAGGCGTTGAAAAATTCATTAACTCATTTATAAAAACTTATTTATCTCTTATCCCCAACCATAATTTACGTTAAAATAAATATAAACAACTAAAAACAAACATACACTATAAATAAAAAATAATATTATTTATCAAAAATAAGAAGGGGGCACGTATTCAAAGTGTGTATTATGAATTTAATTGTATTGCATCTAATGCTGTTTAGTGCATATAAATTGCAGTAAAACCTTAATCGTAGAGTTGTACTGCAATCACAGTTTTCAACACATTAAATACATAACCAAGAAGGGATAAAAAATGTTACATATTCTTCCAACGTCAATTTTAATAAGTACATTGCCAAACAATAAAATTGCATTTACTGCACATAATGCAACAACGGTTATTAATTTTGAACCACTAGATTATACCTCAGAAATAGGAAATACATTAATTCTCGCTGGGCAGGCTTTGATCACAGCAAATTCTCGTAATGCTCCAGGCTTTTTCTTAATTGAATATGAAACAATCAATGGTTTAAATTTTTATAGAAGAATGGTTATACCAATTGCAGAAATGCCTTAATACTGACCCTATAAGCAAGAGAGCATGAAAAAGCGTGGGGCAGTCATCATCAAATGCTCCCCGCTGACGATAGAATACTGACATTATTTCACTACGTCTCCATCATCCGCTTTGCTATGAAAATGTACACGATTAAGCTCGCTGTTCGTGGTGTCAGTCCCATGGTCTGGCGTCGGCTGAGGATTGCTACTGATACGTCACTGGCTGCGCTTCACTACATTATCCAGATAGTACAGGGCTGGGATGATGATCACCTTCATCAGTTCCACATTTATGGCAAAGACTACGGCATCTCTTACGAAGGAGGCATCGCTTTCCCGGATAATCCGTACAAGGTCGTGATTGATGATTTTGCTTTTGATGTCGGCGATCGCTTTGCCTATCAATTCAACTTATTTGATAACTGGCTTCATGACATTCGCATTGAGACTATCCATGATAATTCAGACCTGAAAACACCATTTTGTCTGAGTGGTCATGGAATGCCGGGGGGGCGACATGGGCTGATGAAGTGGACAAAGTCCTGGCATTATTTCGTGCGATTGCGGATGACTCGACCACGGTCGGTGATATTCGTCCCTTTATTGATGCACTCGATACCGTCCGGTTCAACCGATAAAAAGTCAATCAGCGGCTGAGGCAGCTTAATCTTTCTGCTCCGGCCCTTGAGCCGGAAGTACTCTGGCTGTAGGCCACCTGTCTATAAAGGTATACCTTTATCATAAACAGGATCTTTAGCGCCAACCGGTTATTTTAGATAGAAAAAAGGCTTTATTTATGATCTGATAATTGTCGCCAAACAAAATACCGAGATCAGAGAATAAAGCCGATGACAATTATCTCCACAAAACTTCAGTTAATGCAATTCTTCAGTAACACTTTTCTTGAAAAAACCGCCCGCTGATGTGGCTTTATGGAACGACTCAGAAATATTGGGCCACAGTCTCTGGTTCTCAGTCTGATAGCCGCTCTGAGCAAAGGAAACTGTCCCTCCATCGCTGACCTGCACTGGCAATTCAATGGCATGTGTCTGAGTGAAAAACACACTGTCGCCTATAAGCCCTTTCATAATCAGTTGCGTAAAAGCGCTTTCGCCGATTTTATGAGGACACTGGTGACGTTCGCCATGACTCAGTTGATTGAAAAAGCTTTGCCCCCTTACCCAAAAATTCAGCCAGTTTGACGATATCCTCTTGCAGGATGGCAGCTCATTCAACGTTCATCCCGAGTTAGCCGGGGTTTTTCCCTGTCGTTTCAGTCCCTTGAAGGCGGCGGTTAAGTGCCATATGACCCTGTCTTTGTTCAGCCAATCGCCTATCGCCATGACGGTGACCGCAGACACGGCCTCCGAGCGGGCTTATCTGCCTGCCCCTCACACCTTACGCAATACATTGCTGTTGGCGGATGCCGGTTACGTGGATTTCGGGTACTTCGAGCAATTTTCCCTGTCCGGGGGGCATTTATCGTGCGGGGAAGCCAATTGCTTAATCCCCTGATTGTCAGCGCCCGAAATGGACAGGGGCGACAATTACCGACACTGGCGGGCAAAAAACTCCGGGAGATTAGTCGCAAAAACAACCGTGCTGAAGTACTGGATTTCACCTGTCGGCGTGGCCGATTCGAATTTCGGGTCATCCGACGTTGGTTTGCGCAGGAAAAACGCTTTTGTTTTTGGCTCACCAATCTGCCGCCATCCCACTTTACCGCCGATGACATCATGGCGGTTTATCGCTGTCGCTGGCAGGTCGAACTGCTGTTCAGGGAACTAAAATCCCACACCAACTGGACAGGTTTTGCGACCGGCCAGAAAGCGATAGCGGAGGGGTTCATTTGGGCAAGTCTGCTGGCGTTGATAGTCCGGCGCAGTCTGGCGAGGCGGTTTTTGCCTTCAGTTTCCTTTCTCAAGGCAGCCAAAAATGTTGATGTCTGGTTGTTGCCGATATTGGGCGCGATTATTCATCATGCCGGGTCGGAAATAGAACACCCTCTGAATTGGGCTCTGAAATATCTCGCCAAAAATGCGTTGAAGTTGCCCCAAGGAAAATCCAATAAAAATAATGGGTTGGAGGGTATTTTCGAGAGACTTAATGCTTAAGGTTCAGTGTATGATACCTTTATAGAGTCCAGTCTAAGCCTTGTGACCCGTTAGGCGTGTAAAAATCATAGTTCTTTAGTAATCGGTTGAGTCGATGGCGATTACATTTAACGCGATTGAATTCGTCGATGAATTCTTGGATGTCACCCAATGTTGTACTGTCATCACTTTCGATAATAGCTTCTAAGAGCTTCAATGTCGCTTCGGTTTCATCATATTGATTGGCATCAGGCATACCTTGCCCGCTGAGACAGAATGGCGTACTTTTATTTGAATGAAGTTCAATCACGTCGATGCGGATGTCCAGTAACCAATGCCGAAAGAGATTATACTCATAAGTGAATTTATCACGGTTTTCGAAATGAAAAGACTCAAGGGAAATTGTCCAGGGATAATCATAAAAGCTGAGGCCACCTTCATAGCAGATGCCATAGTCTTTGCCGTAGATATGAAAGGTGTGGAGGGAGTCATTATCCCAACCAAAAGCAAATTGTAGTAGAAAATGGAGGGCGCCCAATGACATATCACTCTTTATTCGAAAGCGTCGCCAGATCATGGGGCTGACACCCCGAATGGCGGCTTTGACTATGTATATGGGCATAATTTTCCTTTCACCATGATGATAAAGCGAACGATCATACTCATTGATGAAAGGGATACCCCACAGATTTTTATGCTCTCCTAGATCCTCTAAAGGATCGTCAACGATCCTTTAGAGACCTTTCTTCTGGCGTCAAACTTGCGAGGCTACTGTTCGTGTTGAGCATGATATAAAAGATTGGCATAGCATAAATGTTACATGTGAACAACTTATCAAAAGATTAGAGGAAGCAGGGTTTACTCCCGCCATAGTATATTCTTGGAATTGTACTAATCAAAACCAGATCTCTAAAAAACTTACTGAATTTCTGATGAAACAGAGGCCATAAATGTTTATTAAAATTGCTGTTGTAAATAAATCAGGTAATGTTGGAAAATCTACTATTTGCAATATTCTTTTAAAACCTCGTATTGAAAGTGCCGAAGTTATCAGAGTTGAGTCAATAAACTTTGATGGCAACGAAGAAGAAAAAATTAGCGCAAGAGAATTTAACGACATTCTTAAACGAATTGATATTTCAGACAGTGCAATTATTGATGTTGGTTCATCCAACATCGAAATATTTATCAATCAAATGGAAGCCTATAAAGATAGTCAGGAAGATATTGACTACTTTATTATTCCTGTTACTCCTCATCATAAATAGCAAGTCGATAGCGTAACTACAATTGCCAATCTTATTGATCTAGGTGTAGATGAAAATCGTATTAAATTCGTATTTAATCAAGTTGACAAAAATATACCGTTAGAACGCCAATTTTCAGACTTTTTTAGTGGTATTAAAATATTTAAGTCCATCTTGGATTCACATAATAAGTGCAACATCGTTAATCCGAAAGTAAACATGTTCGTATTCCCTTAAATAATTCATTCGGTGTTTTCCCACCCCGCGTTTTTGTTCAATCAACCCGACAACCTGTTGTTGATTGGGGGCAAAAAGCAGTACTGAATGCGCCAGCATTCCCGAGGGTTTTTGACTGGATGAGGTATAGCCCATTTCATCCCTGACGGTTTCATGCGTAAAATTCAGCGTCGTGGTATCTTCCAGCGCGAGCAGGCAGTCACAGGATTTAACCCGCTCAGCGGTGGCAGCAAAACCCGCCTCTGCAATGGCATCGGCTTTAACATCCGCATTACGGATAAAACGGTAAGCCGCTTCGATATCAGCGGGGGTATCCAGAGATTTCACAATCGATTTTCCTATGTTGTTAGCGAGTGATGAGGAGACTTTTACCAACCGTTCGGTGCGCCGCTGGTCACCCAGTTTTGCGCCTGAGAACGTCTCTTTTGCCCAGTGTTCTGCTTCCGTTACAAACCTGGTCAATTTACCTCAATTTATCGTTTTATCCTGAAAACTATCATTTAGGCAGAAGTACACAAATTCCTCAATATTTACTGAGGGATTTGTGTATAAGAGACAGCGCAAAATGCTGCAGAAACATTTGGATGAGATGTATACCTACATTCAGAACAACCTGTGACGATAAGACACTCACCGTAATACATAAATGGCTCTTTTGTAATCTTCAAGGGTTTCTAGTTTTCTGTCGTGCCCCATACTGAAAACCCGTTGTGGCTGCTATGGTTGCCAGTAAGAACATAAGGAAAATCGCTCTTACGGGCAAACTTAATTGTCTCTCCACACCAGTCTGTGTAGGTAAAATAAAGTTTGCCAACATACGATTCTATGTAGAATAAAGTTTGCCAAAACCATCACTACAATCAGCATACCACAATGGGCAGGAGAGGCTATTGCAATCCGTGCAACTTTTGGATGTAACCTTTAACAAAAACTTACCGCTGCTTTTAAGAGAAGCACAAGGAGTAGGTACACTTTCAACAAGCATCGTGCTGGAAATATATGACATTATCTGAATGTAAGATCTTTCTATCGCCAGTTCATAATAACATTCAATATTGCGGAGCAATGAGCGTCGCCTAGCTCCCCATGTCGGATGGTAAGAGTTTTCTTGTCTTAACAAGCCTGTGGGTATCAAATCGGTATAATCATCTGGGCAGAGCTTTTCATCAAAAAAGATACAATCAAAAATAGCTTCCTTAGCACAAGTTGCAAAAAACAAGTCAACTTCAGAGAAAGAGGGGGACGGATCAACAACAGCTATCTTTAAGTCTGTCTTTTCTACTAAAGCACCTTTACCAATAAGAATATCCTTGATGGATTTTATGGTTTCCCCTCGCGACAATCCATGCGACACAACGTAAAGCTGACAAGAATGTACTGAGCAATTAACTGCATTTAGCCAGTCTACTTTGAAATAGGCATACCCTAATTCATACAACTGCTTTTCGATACAGTCTTGGCAATAACGAATTTGGATATGCTGCCCAGAATAGCTTTTTTGCTGCTCTGGATAAAAAGTCTCTATAAAAGAGGGTGTCAGTGGCAACGGGGAAGAAAAACAAGTGTGACTCCTCTTTGTGTTTTTTACATAGAGTCTGAATAACCCATTAGGATCAATCACTTCAAATTCGCTTCGAGCATGATAAGGTACACTTGGCTTATCTCCCCAACCACCGCCTGTCACAATAGTGGAAAAATCACCAAACCCATTGCGGTCTAATACTCTGAAAATAAAGCTCTGCAATGATTCACCTAATGCAGGGCCAAAACCGTTTTGTCTTTTACTCATAACTTACAAATGAAGTGTCCATAGACCGACAAACTCTCACAACAAAGCGATATCAAATAGAAAGTTAAACTTTGAGAAATTTTTCACTAATAAAATCACCAAATTTTAAGCTTAAAATTAGGAAAACAATATTCCAAGAGCAAAAATGGCCGCTCTTAGGGCAACCATTTTATTTGCGATATCGTATGTCTAAAGGTGGAAGATAAATCTCACGAATCCTCTAGCTCACAACCACATGCTAGTTCGACAGCTTCCTTCCTATCAATATGTATAAGAATTGCACGTATCAACGACTATTTATCATCAAATTGCCCAGGCAAAATCGGTAAGCCTAGCTCTTTAAGGAAGCTATTATGTGTTGCTAGAGCTTCATTTAATCTTTTTTCAAGAACAACTAATTCATCATTTACGGCTTTAAGATCAACCTTTTGTTCAGATTTAGCTGTACTTACATACCGCGATATATTGAGATTGAAATCATTCTTCTCAATTTCCTCCATCGTCACTCTGCGAGCATAGCGTTCCACGTTGTCTGGACGTTCTTGATAAGTCTCGATGATCTTATCAATGTGTTCTGGCATCAGCTTATTTTGGCGCTTCATTGGCTCAAAATGTTCGCTGGCGTTGATGAACAATACATCATCATACTTTTTGCACTTCTTAAGGACCAGAATACAAACCGGAATACCTGTCGAAAAGAACAAGTTTGCTGGCAAGCCAATCACAGTGTCGATGTTGCCATCTTGCAGTAATTTCTTACGAATCGCATCTTCTTTACCGCCTCGAAACAGCACTCCATGAGGCAAGATGATTGCCATAGTGCCTTCATCACTGAGGAAATGAAAACCATGAAGCAAAAAAGCAAAATCAGCTGCTGATTTTGGTGCTACACCATAGCTCTTAAACCGGAAATCATCACTCATTGCTTCGCTTGGTTCCCAGCGATAGCTAAATGGAGGATTCGCTACAATAGCATCACACTTAAGCTTTTTGGCCGGATTCATCTCATTCAAAAGGTCCCAGTCATTAAGCAACGAATCACCATGATGAATATCAAACTCAGTGTCTTTTACCCCATGCAATAACATATTCATGCGAGCTAAGTTATAGGTAGTGATATTCTTTTCTTGACCGTAAATCTTACCAATACCATGCTTACCAAGTCGCTTACGAACATTAAGCAGTAAGGAACCAGAACCACAGGCAAAGTCCATTACACTTTCAATCCGCTTCTTATAGCCAGTCTTAGGATCTTGGCTGTCTAACGAAACTATTGCAGACAATACATCTGAAATCGGTTGTGGTGTATAGAACTCACCGGCCTTCTTACCAGAACCAGCGGCAAACTCACCGATCAAATACTCGTAAGCATCCCCCAATATATCGCTGTCTGTAGAAAATTCAGCGATTCCCTCTGATACTTTCTGGATTATAGTGCAAAGCTTGGTATTACGAGCCGTATAAGTTTTACCCAGCTTCTCAGAGTTCAGGTTTATCTCGGAAAACAACCCTTGAAAAGTACTTTTGAAACTGTGATTCTCAACATGATCAAAACCATCATCTAACGTTTTTAGTAGTTCTGTACTTTGAGATCTAGCTAACTCTGCAATGTTGCTCCACAAGTACTTCGGTTCAATAACATAATGGACCTTTGTACGCATGTGTTCTTGAAATTCTTTTCTTTCAGTTTCAGTCAATTGCTCATAAAACACAGCCAAAGGTGAACGCTTGTCGCCTTCTGCCAGCTTAGGGTAATCAGAGCCAAGCTCTTTTTTAGCTGAAGTTTCATAATTATCTGACAAGTAACGCAGAAACAGGAACGACAACATATAGTCACGGAAGTCGTCCGCATTCATTGCACCACGTAAGTTATTTGCGATATCCCAGAGGGCCTTACCTAGCTGATTAAGCTGTTCTTTAGTCATGATTAATTTGTCTCAGTCGTTAATTCTGGGAATAACTCAGGGTTGAATCGATAGTTTTCCATGAAATCACTTAATATTTTACGGAAGTAGCCTTTGTTCTCTTCCTGCATTTCCATTGGATCAAACATAGAGTAATCACCATGACTCAGGATATTGATAATACGAGCATGAAGGACTCCATCTGGATCATCATCGTCTTGCTTAATACAAGCGGAGAAATTTTTAAACCCATGAAATGCTGCTGTTTTCTCCAAGATTCCACGCAAAATATTAAAGTGATAGGTATATAGTTCACCGGACTCCGCAGCCTGGTGAAGTTGCGTCAGTAATGCTACATGATGAAAAAATGGCGTGCTATTGGTATAACGTAAAGTGTAAGAACCAGACTCCTTGTCACTACGTAAGAAGTAAGGTTGAAGCTGTTTTCGCTTTTCTCCTAACTCATTCCAAATCACATTGAAAAATAATGCATGGTGAGACGAAACAACAACGCGTATATCACCATCTTGGTCTTTTAATAGTTGTGCTAGATGGCTTGCCACAGCAATGGCGTTATTATCATCTAAAGATGATATTGGATCATCAATATAGATGTAATTGACCCAGCGATACGCATCTTGACCATCTATAGCAAGCTGAGCTACTGCTAGAAAAAAACACCAAACAAAAATGTTTTCTTCACCACGAGATACTTTGATGTGCTCTATAGTTTGGGCTGTATCGCCATCATGAACTTCTCGAACGAAATTGATACTCCATTCGTCGTAATCAATAAAGAAATCAAAATCAGCATAACGGCGTAATAATGGACGAATACGGTTTTCCATTTCTAGCTCTTGCAGACCTATAAAGAAACGCGAATCACTATTCATTCGAAGAACACGCTCTGAGTCACTGTCTAAGTCGTTATCCCAATAGAACAGATCTTCGGTAAAAGCGTTAAAATAAAGAGTATCTCTACGGTCACCATCCCTACCAAGATCTTTAAACTCCATAGATAAGCGAGTCTTACCTGTTCCGTTATAGGCAAAGAGAACAATGTATTTTTTTTCCTCCAACTTATCGCGAAGGTGGGCAGCGACTGCCCCCAGATCATCAAAAGTCATTTCGTTCATATCCCCATTTTTTCCATTAATGGGAACAACTGTTGCATCATGCCTTTCTTATATAACTTTAGAAATGATAACTTTTCTGTTTGGTCATCGATTAGCTTTTTGATGGAGTCCAGAAACTCAGCTATTTTTTGCTGTTCTTTAATGTTACAAGGGATGCATAGTGCCACTTTCTCTAGGTTATCTACTGAAAGCCCTGGCTGAGCTTGTCCTGTTGCATATTGATTTAAGTTTAAGTTCACTAGCATATAAAAAAGCCAATCTGTATCGACATTTTTAGTTGGTGTCACTACAACCGCATGTTCTGTTGCATGGAAACTACCTGAGACAAGATTTACATTTCCGCATAGAGCACCTTGGCGGCCAATAAGAGAGTATTTACCTACATGAGTAAATGTCCGTGTATAGCCACGTAGGCCATTACCACCGAAACATGGATGCAGACCATCAGCTGATTCATGAATAATTTCCGAGGCACGAACAAACTTACCAGCTTGCATATGACAAACTTCACCTAACGTCTTAAGTTCCCAGCCATTTTGATTCAAAAATTCTGGAAAGCGCAATTTCGGTAACTCTTCACTAGCTTCTGGGAAAAGTTGTTGCATCAAACCTTTCTTGTGCGCTTTAAGGACATCCAGCTTCTGCTCTTCCAATGCGATACGCTCATCGAAAGATGATAGGAAATCTGCAATTTTTTGTTGTTCGGGCAATGTAGGAACCATTAACCGAACATTCCTAAAAAACTCTTTTACACTGACATTTAACAACCCATGTGCTCTTCCACCTTCCTGAGCTATTTTACTTACTTCAGAGTTAAGAGCCCCAGACTCGAAATAATGCTCAAAATAATCACTCCTAAAGCCATCTTTTGTTTTAAAACAAATGTACAAAGTAGAAACTACACCTTGCTCATACAGTTTTAGGGGTTTGATTGCCCCCATAGGGTAGCCTTTGGAGTAGCTCTTGTTATAAGCGAAATCACCTTTTTTCAAAAGGTAGTATCCCGTTAGATCTTTCGCCGCAACACTCTTTTTGAAATACTCCGTTTGGCTAACCAGTCCATGCTGCGCAGATATAGTCAACACGTTTGTGTTATTTTCTACATTCTTGGTTGTTATCCGTGAGAATACCTCTCCAAATGACATGATCTTCCAACTTTCATCACTCATAAAATCAGGAAATCTTCGCTCAGGGATCAGAGCCTTATTGTATTCTTTACTCATATGCAGCTAACCCCGAAATTTCACGGCCTTGTGCCAACTTTTGTAAGTGCGGCACAAGATCTTCCATCAAAGCGATCTCAGCCAAACGTCGAGCCTTCCAACCCAACTCTAGGGGCTCCAACAAATCTGTAAGTTGCTCGCCATCAAATATCATTCTGTTCATAATTCCATCGACAAAAACGCTTAAGGCTTGCGGTGACAAACCATGCTTCTCTGCCATTTTTGTTAGCTCTTGACCTGCTTTAGCAGCTTTAAAAGCTAGATAACCATCGCGGATCTCTTGTTCTGTCAAGCTTTGTTCTACTTTTAAGCTATTGATGTAGGAGATAATATCTTCTCGCTCACCCATCAGGTTAGCACTGGAGCTAATCAAATCGATTAGCTGCGCTCGTGTCATCGTCTGCTTAGTCTTGGTTGTCTGAGTAGATTTAGCAATCAACGCCATTATGTAGTCGTAGTCAATCACCGCTGATGCAAAAAGTACGAATTCAAAATCAAGTTGTTGTACAGCATCTTCAACATCATCGCCACCTTTGTCCCGCTTTCGTTTTAACTCTTGAGCAGTTTCTAGATAGGAGCCTTTAAAGCCGCGCAGTGTGTCTTCCGGCAATAGTTCTGCAACGGTTTGTTGGTTTTCAACACTCAAGTCAGTATATTGATCCAATTGAGTTTTGAGCTTCTGCACTTCTTTAAAATGATTGATAAACTCTGCTTTAGCGGTGTCTCCTTTTAAGTTAGCTACGTCTGAAGGAGTACACTCTAAGCCATGCTTGAGCATAAATGTTTGTAGATTTTCGACTGCTTCTTTGAATTCGTTCACTACAACAGGCGCGGGATCGACCAACCAAATTTCTTTGGCCCGCCCCTTGGCGGCACCGGAGAAAAGACCAATTGCTGCGTTAACTTCATCTTCCTGACCACGGAAGTCTAAAACGTTGCCCCAGGGTTTGCTATCGTTCAACACGCGATTGGTGCGAGAAAACGCTTGTATCAGACCATGATGCTTGAGGTTTTTATCTACATACAGAGTGTTCAAATACTTAGAGTCGAAACCTGTCAGCAACATATCCACAACGATAACCACATCGATCTTATTCTTACGCGGATAATCAGCGTTTGAGTATTTCTGATCTTTAATACGCTGCTGAACGTCTTGGTAATACAGATCGAACTCACTAATCTTATGGTTCGTACCATATTGCTGGTTATAATCCTCAATGATTGCTGTTAGCGCCTTCTTCTTCTCATCCGGCTGCTGTTTGTTGTCTTCCTTTTCTTGTTCCAGATCTTCTTGTAACTGCTGCACATCTTTGTTTCCTTCTGCGGGAGGAGAAAACACACAAGCGATGTTCAACGGTTCAAAGCTACTATCTTCGGCTTGTTTCTCTGCTTGGATAGCTTTGAATTGCTGATAATACTCGATAGCATCATTAATCTTTGCTGTCGCCAATATGGCATTGAAGCGGCGTTGGCTCGTGGCACTATCATGTTTATCTAAGATGGCATTAATTACAGCTCTCGGCGGCGGATTTTCGCCTTTCTTAGGTTTTTTCTCACCGTTATCTTTACCGAAATAATCGATATGGAAACTCAGTACATTTCGGTCATCAATAGCATGTGTGATGGTATAGGCATGTAGTTCTTTCTGGAATACATCTTTTGTAGTCACATTAGATGCGACAGTGCCATCGATCTGCTTGTATGTAGCGTTGTCATCAAAAATGGGGGTACCAGTAAACCCAAACAACTGCGCATTAGGAAAAAACTCCTTAATTGCTTTGTGGTTATCACCAAATTGCGAACGATGGCATTCATCAAAAATAAATACGATTCTCTTATCACGCAGTGGCTCTAGACGCTCTTTATATGTTGGCTTGCCATTTTTCTTATTAACCTGATTACGTTTGCTGTTTTCATCTAATGCTAAGCCAAGCTTTTGAATGGTGGTGACGATAACTTTATCGGCATAATCCTCCGAAAGCATTCGGCGAACTAGCTTTTCAGTATTGGTGTTTTCTTCAACACAACCTTCCTGGAACTTGTTGAACTCCTCACGGGTTTGACGATCTAAGTCTTTCCGATCGACAACAAATAAACACTTTTCAATATCTTTATTGTCTTTTAATAAGGTAGATGCTTTAAATGACGTCAAAGTCTTACCGCTACCTGTTGTATGCCAGATATAGCCATTACCACGATTTTGGTGGATACAATCAACAATCGATTTTACCGCATATATTTGATACGGACGCATAATGAGCATTTTCTGTTCACTCGCCACGAGTACCATATAACGACTAATCATTTGTCCTAGTGTGCATTTAGCCAAAAAGTCATTCGCAAAATCATGCAAGTGAGCAATCTTTTTATTGTTGATGTCGGCGTGCTGATAAATTGGAAGAAAACGTTCATCAGCATCAAAACTAAAGTGCTGGCTATGGTTGTTCGCAAAATAGTAAGTTCGATGCTCATTACTGATGATGAACAATTGCATAAAGCACAGTAATGTGTTGGTGTAGCCATTACCAGGATCATTCTTGTAATTCACAATCTGTTCCATAGCACGACGAGTTACGATCTGGTGGCTCTTTAGCTCCACTTGAACAACTGGTACACCGTTGATAAGAATAATCACATCATATCGGTGATGGCTATTATCTGTGTTTATGCGAAGTTGATTGATGACTTCGTATTCGTTTTTACACCAATCATTGATGTTTACCAATGTGTAGTGCAGT
Organism: Photorhabdus kleinii; assembly: GCF_025384885.1. Classification (NCBI taxonomy): domain Bacteria; kingdom Pseudomonadati; phylum Pseudomonadota; class Gammaproteobacteria; order Enterobacterales; family Morganellaceae; genus Photorhabdus; species Photorhabdus kleinii. Next base: position 20,496 of record NZ_JAJAFY010000032.1, on the reverse strand, counting down.
GGAGTGCCATCCTCGCGTTGAAAGGAATTGCGCTCACGTAAGGTCTTAGCGGCAGAGTAAACATCTGAGCTGATGATCTCATCACGCAAGCGGGCAAATTCAGCATCCGTTAGATTAACTCGATTAAGCCTCTCAAACTTTTCTCGAAAGTTACGCTCTAATGAATCCTTATCACGAATATCTGGTCGATAGGTATACTTGAGATCTTGTAATTTTTTGATGAAGCTTTCTTCGATATGCTGTTCTTTTGTCATCTGCTGCATTCCGTTCGAGACTAAGCTCGACCCTTTTGTTTTTCGATCCATGCTTCTAGATCTGTTCTCTTAAAGCGCCAACTGCCGCCAACCTTAAAACCCGGTAGCTTTCCTTCGCTAGCGAGCCTGTACGCCGTTTTTTCATTCAATTTGAGGTAATCAGCCACCTCTTGAATCGTCAGAATTTCATCGCCCATTATCTAATCCCACACATTGAACAAACAGATTGTATGAGAAAATTGCGGAATTCACAATGTACTGCCAGAACTCACTGAACTTACTTTCCACAGTGTCAATGCTGGGCATCAATGTGTGGAGATACGCCTAATCATTCTTGCAATTAGTCACTTAGATCTTGGGGGCGGGGACGGAGGAGTTGCAATCGGTAAGTTATCTTCCAACCATGCTCTTTCGTGTATATACAGCCAGAAGAATGCAGCATTACAATCAGACTTTATATCTCGTCGGATAGCTTGCGGATACTTTTGGCGATAACGAAGGATCTGATGTTCATAACGTCGCCTTTTGGATTCATACTTGCATTGTTTCCGCCATTGCACCAATCCAATTGTTGCTGAAATTAACATCTCTACACTTCCGATAGAAATGGACAGCCTTCGCGCAATTTCTTTACGATGGAAACCTCTTCTTGCGAGCACGATAGCTGTTTTGCAAACCGAAGGTAATAACTTTGTGGGTTTCAGTCGTGTATTTACGTTTGCAAGAAGGGCAATAGATTTGACAAAACAACGGCTTTTACCTGTTTCCCGGCTAACGCAGGCAATTGACCTACCTTTCCTTAAGAGCTTTAAGCACTCAGCTTTTTTCTGATGACTGTCATCCACCTGACAAAAACTATGAGCAGCACTGCCGTAACCTATTGGCTCAGTACAATTTAGCCAGTAACTAAATAAAATGTGCTTAAAAGGCTGCTGCGAAGTATTTTCATGAAGCAAGTATGACAAATATTTATAATCTACCGATGTCTTAGGAAGCAAACTGTCAGATGGATACTCCAGTTGCAAAACAAATCGATAAAACTCAGAAGATAACAAGCGTCTTCTAATTCTGTTGTGTTTTGTCACATACCCTAGTTCACGTAATCTTTCTCTGTAAAAATCCAAGCTTATTTTGGGGCTGCTATCCTCTTTTGCGCTCAGAAACTTATTTGCATAGCGTGCTAACTCGAAGCTTGATTGCGAGCTTTTTCGACAAAGGTCATGAATCGCTGGTAAGCCTATGTTTGTTCTGATCCGCTCGGGAAGTGCAACATGCACCAACCATATAGAATGCTTTGAGCACGACTCGATACCTGGTATCTGGTGACTACGGTGCCAGTAAGCAACACCATGATTACCAATATCAGACTTTACACACTGTGGACAGCATTTTAGGGATAGCGGCTCTCTTTCCCTCACACAAGATAGTTGACTAGCTCTTGTCGCTGTATAGTTATTGCTTGAAATAAGCCCCAAATAAATTTCATTAGAATGTAAAGGTAAGCAACGCATGAAAACTGGAGCTAATGTCTGTTGATACAGTAAGTTATCTACCTCTTCATCAGATAACTCTGCCAAATGGCTTAGACCCGCAGTTAAATAGGGGTGAATACTTGCCTTTGGGCTGTCATAAACAGTTAATAGGAATTTTGAAGTAGACAGACCTGATACAGATAAGAATCTGATAATTCGACTAAAAAGCAATTCATCTGGTAGTGCATTTGGCAGACAATACATATATTCACCATAAACGCAGTCCGGCTCCAATAAGTGTAACAAAGACCGGAGCTAGGTCACTTCCCCAAAAATGTATTCCATTTGAATTTTTAGACCATACTTTTGCTACTCTCTAGGTAATGATTGTCAAAAACAGGTGATACCTTTGAAATTCAACTTCGCCTCACAACCTTTTACCCCTAGTTTTGATAGTTTGCCTGTTGGCTCACATGAACGCTTCATACATGGATGCTGGCAGTTGAGGTTGATGAGGTTTCATGCCTTCTCACACGAGTGTCGAGAAGAACTTCAAGATACGTATAATCATATAAATCAGGGGATAGGCGTCCAAACAGTTTACGTTGATCTTCTTTCTTTAGGCCAAGACTACCAGAATGAACATCAGCTCTTGAACATCATCCGGAATAGCAATCAGGCCTATTGGATTTGGTTTACCAATTGCGAGGCTCTGTTAGAGATGTCTTTCGCAGGCTGGTTACGTTCCGTTCTCACCACTTCTGACATTGAGCACATTAGAGTAGTGTTTCTGCTTAATAGCCGAGACCTCTACAATAACATCTTTCAACGTTATTCAGCACCACTGTACAAAGCGACTACAGCTCTCGAAATTCACTAAATATAAAAGATTCATCACATAATATACCGACATCTTGCATATAAGTAGGCACATTTCCTGTAGCTATTCCATGTTGAATCAAGTCAGGGTCTCCAATCATATGAAGGAGTTTATCCGTCAAGTGCAACTCACGTAGCCTCACCTCAAATTCTGGATGGTGCGGTCTATTATAATCACCAATAATTCTCGGCTTACCAAGCTTTGTCTTAAGAGTGTTAGGAACAGTATTTTGCTTGGCCGTTCTTCTCGGTAAGATGAGATTTTGCCTAGCTTCTATTACTTCATTGGTTCTCGACGATAAAGAACATGCTACAGGGTAAGCATACTCAAGTACTGCACTTGTTATGTTCTCATCACCAGTACCAATAACTAATCGTTGAGCTTCACAGTAAATACGACACGCCATATCAATATTCCCTAGTGAAAGCTCATACATCTTATCATTCAGCTCATCACTGAGCTGGGTTTCTACATTAGTCCACTGTAAATCCCATAGCTCAGCGATAAACGATTCCCAGCCTATGTCGTGGCGTTGAAGTGGTTTCATAAAGATTGTCCTACCACTTTCTGCTCGTCGTGCATTTTTAAGAGTCAAAGCAAGTGAATCATCAAAAGGCGGGTTAGCACAGAAAAATAATGGGACACCAAGCTTATTTACTATGTGGTGCAAAAACTTGAGAAGATTATTTTCACCACCAGTTCTCTTGAACTGAAGGTTTTGCATCTCATCAATAACCAGTATTCCTAAGTGGCTCGACTTGATCTTTTGTTCAATCTGAGTGAGTAGTTTAGGGATTGTCGTTCCAGGTGTGGTTCGTTCATTCCGCATTGCTGAATCCAAACTAAACAATATCTCCTCACAAAGCTCCCGAACACTTGAGTTTCTAGGGCAATCGACCTTTACCCAAACCACCTGATACTTAAAATCAAGAGGTTTACCATTGTAGTTACCATGCTCAATCACATGTGGAAAATAACTAAGAACTTGTTCCAGCATACAAGTTTTGCCAACACCACTATCACCGATTAATGTTATACCCTTTCCTTTGGGCACAAAATAGCCAGTTGCTGGTTCAACATTAGGACGCGCATCAACAGGATAGTGTAAATATTGCATTGTGGTAGGTGTGAGCGGATTCTTAGCCAAATAACCTGACTTAATTGCTCTTTCTATCGCTCTGAAACATTCAATATATTGGGGGAGTGGTTGTCGCAACTCATCAATTCGAGCAAGATATTCCTCCCTTTCTAGATAATCTAAGGAAGTTCGAATGTGTGAAGATAGATCGGGATAGTTACAGAATTTTTCAATTACATCGCTATCATTTGCCTTTTTAGGAAGTGCTTCAATTAAAGGGTTTCCTTGATATTCAGGCAAAATGGCTTTACTGTAGTTAGCTTGTTCCCATCGCATAATGCTCTTCACATCGACTCCATTATTTTTTTCTTCTTGGTAGTTTTGTCAATTGATTAGAGTAACTACGATCTTCGGTTTTAACACCATCTTCAACTTGTTCTACAGGTGAAGACTCTTGTTGTTCCTTAGATTCTATCCACTCAATTTCTTCTCGTCGTCTTTGCTTAACATTTTTAGTTCGCTCCCCCTTGGTTTTCAATTTGGGAGTCTGTTTTACAGATTTAAATGCACTTTTTTGAATATTTTCCTTATGGCTTAAGTTATCAATTGAAGAGACCGTGATTAGTTGTTTACGCTTCTTTTCATCAAGCCAGTCACGCAGATAATAAACCTCAGCAAGTGGCATTCCCTTTAGTTCCTTGCTTCTTTCCAAAATATCGCATCGAGTAAAGCCTTCATTATCTTTCAGCCTTACATAGATATATGAGGTGTCATCATAATTAACTCTGGCTTCTAGCTTAAATCGTCCGTAATTTCGTGCAATGGCAGCTAAATTTTCGTCACGAATACGTTGACAGGAGTAATACATTTCATTGAACAAAACCCCGCTCCGTGTCATTGAAACGTCTTCTCGAGGTAGCAAGCGAGCATTTATTTCATCCAAGCTAGCCATTTTAAGTGCATGTCGATGGTTTAATAGGTGTACATTCCAGTGATTTATTGGTGTCGGGGATAGATCATTTTCAATTAGTAGACGGCTCGTTAAGGCTAGATCGTCAAATATTTCTTTGTTGTGTTCTAACACATCTCTGATCAAGAGCGATGTAACCTCTCGTAGTGTATAAATTGCATCTTTTCTCGGGTCAGGACTGCCTCTAACGATTTTGCCACCACGACTACTTCCTAGAAGGCGATGAAGGGATTTATCATTCAAGTAGCCAAATCGCCTTTCAACTAAGCTTTTACAGTCAGGTCGGTATGGAGGGGCTATTTGTAATTCCGTTAGAGGAACTACGAGATCCTGTGGTTTTAACCCTATCATTTCCCCATTGTCACAAATCAATCTCTGGGGAAGATGCGAACATGGCCAGTCTTCTTCGCTGATCTCAATTCCAAATTGCTGACAATATTCAATTTTTGGAGAGAATGCATTTACTAGTGCCTGTCGAGCAGCCTTCCATGAAGCGTGGTACAGAGAAACATGAAATCCAACAATCATTCGGCTGGCGCGGTCTATTATTGAGTAAATTGTTGGCCGACCTATAACATGGTTTCGACGTAATTCAGAAACGATATGAACGTCAGCGACCGTTGCATCAATCTCAAAGCAACTACCTGGCACTGGAGTTTTATCGGTGATGCTAGCTTCTACTGCTCTTTTATTTCTTAAGTAGTCACTCTTGCTTGTCCTAAATTTAACAACCTCATCTTGGTTGAAGATCTTTTTCGACCAGTTTACGAACTGTCTATAACTCGGTACACCTGGAATCCTATCTAAATAGTGAGCATCTAAAATTTCAAATTGATAACTTTGTCTTAGTAAATTCTTATATGTTTCTTTTAAGTTGAGACCATTATTTTTTAAATGGTATTTTTTCAAAGCTTTTTCAAATAATTTTCGATCTTTTTCTTTTACAATATATGACTGAGGTGAATCGAATTGTCCGGTGCGTGAAGCAAGCTTAGTTCCAAGACTATTTTTCACGTCCTCTCTTATTTTTCCTTTCCCACCGCTCAAGCTATAAGCGGGTAACAAAGCATTTTTTGTTTGTCCAAGCTTCCAATACAAATTGAGTAGCCGATATATTGTCTTATTATCAGTTCCTAACTCCTTGGCTTGAATAGAAACTTCTGGAATTTTTTTCTTTGTCGAGAATTGAAAAAGAAGAGATTGATCTTGAACTAGATTTTTAATTTTCCTATATCTATCTTCCCTTATTAATTTATACTTTTCAGGAATTTCCTCTTCATCATTTAACAAGTAAGGATTCGGTTCATAAGTTACTTTTTGGATCTTTTTTTCCTTAAATAACATATAAAAGTGTTCAAGTTGAAGCAAAGCTGGTCTGACGATTATTTTTGTATCTTCAAGGTTAAACACAATTAATGATGATATACTGTCTTCAATTTTGAGAACTCTATATGTACCATCTTCCAGACCTTCAACATCTATAAATTTCCAAGTACTATTAATTTCAATCTTCACCAGCAACTCTCCTCACATTAGAAGAAATACTAACAATAGTGATAATTGGAGAGGTTTCGAGTAAAGTTGACAAATCAACAGTGATAAATTTTTTAGCTATCAACATCCTTAGAATATTTAAAGCACTTACGCTATCAATATTAAAAGTGCTCATAAATGTATCACAAAGATCTAATTTCAAGTGCTTCCCAACCGATAGAAGGCTTAATGCTGGATCAACAAACTTAGCAATATCGTATTGCGTACCTGAGCGTAGAGGATCAGTTGCCCATGACAAATTTCGGCTTAAAATCTCCGCTTGCTCGCTACCAGTAAATACCTGAAAGGGAACGCCTAGCAATTCCCACCAGATTCTTTCAATTTCAATCTTTTCAAGAACCCTAGGGTTATCCAATTCTTCTTCTGGCTTAACACAAAAAGCAAGATAGGATCTACCAGCACCACAATCCACGGTTGCTAAAATGTCAGTAGTCATGATGAACGGGATGCCGGTTTTCGTAACTGTTGGGTGTTTAACACCAAGTGTTCTTGCTACCTTTTGGCTCAACTCCAAAGGAAGCAGCGGAAACTGTTCCCGAATATCAATAACATCATCACGATGCTCAAGAATATAGAAGAGTTGAGATTCTTTAGACGAAAGAAGATGGTGGGTCCTTCCTGTTTTCAGACCAAAAACTTCAGCCCGAAAAGCATTAGAATCTTTAACATCTCTTACAGTGAACCAAGGCTTGTATTTGCTCCCTTCTCCTTGACCCCACTTGTTTCGAAGGTGACGCCTGTAATCCTCATAACTTTCAAAGCTGCGAGTCATAATCTACTCCAGTTATCATCCTTACTGAGAGCGTAGACTCACTAGCTCATTCTGGCAAACTATATTTTACATGATTGTTGATTTGGGCAATCTTTATTTGATATTGGCAAACTTTATTTTACCTACACACAGTCACAATGCTTGAGCACATGCCCAAGCGGAACTCCATGCCCATTGGAAGTTATAGCCACCAAGCCAGCCGGTGACGTCTACCACTTCACCAATAAAGTAGAGTCCTTTTACCTGATTAGCTTCCATCGTTTTGGATGAAAGTTGGTGAGTATCAACACCGCCCATTGTCACTTCAGCGGTGCGATAGCCTTCCGTTCCGTTGGGTTGTACCCGCCATGATTGGAGGTTTACAGCCAACTGTTTTTGCTGATTTGGGGTTAGTTGTTTAAGAGCAATATCTGGGATCTGACCGAGCGTTTGCAGGCACTCTGTCAGCCGCTTTGGTAATAATTTTGCCAAAGTATTTTTTACGCTTTGGTTTGGATGAGAACTCCGCTCTTTCTCCAGAAGGGCTTCCAGATCACTATCTGGAAGTAAGTTAATACTCACAAACTCTCCTGATTGCCAGTAACTGGAAATTTGTAAGATTGCTGGACCAGAGAGTCCTCGGTGAGTAAACAGGATATTTTCTTTGAACAGAACGCCATTTTCGGCGGTAACAATGGCGGGAACAGACACGCCAGAGAGCATATGAAGTTGCTCCAGTAGTGGTTTATGCAGAGTAAAAGGTACAAGGGTGGCGCGGGTTGGCAAGACTTTCATGCCGAACTGTTCTGCAATTCGATAACCAAAAGGCGTTGCTCCAAGACCTGGCATAGATAACCCACCGGAAGCGATAACAAGTGAGCGTGTACTTACTTCTTTTCCGTTAACGATGATAACGAAACCTTGCTCATTTTTTTCTACCTGGCTAACTTCACTGCGCAGACGAATAGTGACCTGACCGGCTTCACACTCTTTCAGCAACATATCAACTATCTGTTGGGCGGAATCATCACAGAAAAGCTGTCCTAGTGTTTTTTCATGGTAAGCAATGCCATGACGTTGAACCAGTTCGATAAAATCCCATTGTGTATAACGGGCCAGAGCCGATTTGCAAAAATGAGGGTTAGCAGAAAGATAAGCTGATGGTTCTGTGTACATATTAGTGAAGTTGCAACGTCCACCACCGGACATCAAAATCTTACGCCCGACTTTTTTACCATTATCCAGAACGAGTATCCGTAAACCGAGCTGTCCAGCCTGAGCTGCACAGAACAAACCTGCTGCACCGGCACCAATAATCACCGCATCAAATTTTTCCACTGTTTTTCTCTTTATGACTAAATAATTTAGTGGGGAATTTCCCCTAATATGTTGTATTTTTGATAAGTTTGTAGGGAAAAAGTCCTTTATAACTTAAAATTGTCAATTTTTTAAAAGATATGTAATTTAATGATATATAAGGAGTATTCCTATTTCTTATTGTTATCTAGTTGTCATGAAATCAAAAAAAGTTCATATTTCACTTCCCCCGCTAGCATTTGTCACTGATAATGCGCCGCGTTCATGTCCAACTAACTGGCTTAACGTTTATGCTACATCTTTTTACTGGCCTGGATTTTCACACCAGCCTAATGTTAGTACTGGCACTACTGTTTGTGCTATTTTATGAAGCCATTAATGGCTTTCATGATACCGCGAATGCGGTAGCAACAGTTATTTATACCCGTGCTATGCGAGCACAGTTCGCCGTTGTTATGGCTGGGGTATTTAACTTCTTTGGTGTTCTTCTTGGTGGATTAAGTGTCGCTTACGCGATTGTACATTTACTTCCAACCGATCTTCTTCTCAATGTCAGTTCTGCTCATGGCCTTGCTATGGTGTTTTCCATGTTGCTGGCTGCGATTGTCTGGAACCTTGGGACCTGGTATTTCGGTTTACCTGCATCCAGTTCTCATACCCTGATTGGTTCTATCATTGGTATCGGTTTGACCAATGCGATCGTAACTGGTTCTTCTGTGGTTGATGCGTTGAATGTGCCAAAGATGATACAGATTTTCCTGTCGTTGATCCTCTCTCCTTTAATCGGATTGATCATTGCGGGGGCAATCGTGTTTCTACTGCGCCGTTACTGGAGTAGCACCAAGAAACGTAAACGTATTCATCTGACTCCCGCTGAACGTGAAAAGAAGGATGGTAAGCGTAAACCTCCTTTCTGGACACGCACTGCGCTGATTTTATCTGCGGTAGGTGTCAGCTTCTCTCATGGGGCGAATGATGGTCAGAAAGGTATCGGTTTGATTATGCTGGTGCTAATTGGTGTAGCTCCAGCGGGATTTGTCGTAAACATGAATGCCAATGGTTATGACATTGCCCGTACCTACGATGCCATTACTCACTTGCAGCAATATTATCAGCAGCATGGTGCAGCGTTATCCCATGCAATTGAACTGACGCCCTCGGTTGCTGTTGCGGAAGATGAACCGGAAGGGCGATTCCATTGTGATATTACGCGTGCTGTCGTTGTTCTTGATCAGACAGAAAGCCTATTAAAGGGCATTCAGAGCTACAGTGAGCTGAGTGCTGAACAGCGTAACAATATGCGTCGCATGTTGATGTGTATTGCTGATACGGCTGAGTCTCTGGCTAAACTTCCGGAAACCCGTGCTGAAGACGCCCGTTTCCTGAATAAATTGCGGAAAGATTTATTACACACCGTTGAATATGCACCTGTCTGGATTATCATTGCGGTAGCACTAGCTCTGTCTTTGGGAACGCTGGTTGGCTGGAAACGTGTTGCAGTCACTATTGGTGAGAAGATTGGCAAAAAAGGTATGACCTACGCGCAGGGTGTTTCAGCTCAGATGACTGCTGCTGTTTCAATTGGTGTTGCGAGTTATACCGGTATGCCGGTCTCTACTACGCAGGTACTTTCTTCTGCGGTGGCTGGAACGATGTTAGTCGATGGCGGTGGTGTTCAGGGTAAAACCATCCAGAATATCATGTTGGCTTGGATACTGACGCTGCCGGTTTCAATCGGGTTGTCCGGTACGCTTTACTGGTTCGCTTTGAAACTGGTTTAATTATTTTAATGGATAATTTGAAGGCGGTATGGATCAACTATACCGCCTTTTTCTTTAATACCAAATCAACATAGAAATCAGGCAAATAACAACTAGTCCACTCAGTGCACTGGTCAAAATAAATTGTTTTCTCAACCTTTCACAACGAAGAACAACTTCTGGATCATGATGATCAAGGTAACGTTGTGAATTGATGTAGTTCACTAGCCGTATCTGCTTATTAAGTTGCCCATGAGTAGTGAAAAAGCCGTTACCGTCTACTGATTGATAAAGTAAGGGATCAGACTGACGAAGAATGGACAGCAATGCTCGTAGTGAAGAGAAGTAGCGCATCATATTGATAATGCAGACAAGACACAGTGCCCAAAACAGTGCGATTGTACTGAACATAATCCCCTCCTTAGAATGGTTAGCTAGAGCTGTCACAAAAAAGAAAAAATCAAAATTGCAGGTGGTGACACCTTATATTTATTGTAGGAAAGATAGTCAGATAGTACAAAAAACCTGTTCTGTGTCAGTTGGGACAAAACTGGCAGAAAAACATCATAAACACTTATCTAGTCAGTTTTATCCAACCATACAACTCTAGAGAGACTGATTAGTTGTTCGCGTAAATATATTGAGTTTCAAGGAAGGTCATAAATTCAGAGTAGGATTTTGTTATCCATCAAGTGGCAGGAAGAGCAATTGTGGTATATGTTGTTTGGTGGATGTTCTTTGTCCAGTCGCTAAATACGATGAGCTGTGATCGAAACAGTACTTGAAGAGCATTCTCAGTAGTAATAAACACAGGATAGTGGCAATTTGCCCTGCCAACTCACTAATTCGGCATTATGGAAGGAGTTCGCTTATGGCTTACAAACATATTCTTGTTGCGGTTGATTTATCCCCGGAAAGTCAGGTTTTGGTGAGAAAAGCTGTTTCTATGGCTAAACCGGACAATGCCAAAGTTTCCCTGATCCATGTTGATGTTAACTATTCCGATCTCTACACCGGTTTGATTGATGTTAATCTCGGTGATATGCAGCAACGTATTACTGACGAGACCCGCAGTGCGCTGAAAGCTCTCTCTGCAGATTCAGACTATGACATTCAGGAAACCCTGAGTGGTAGCGGTGATCTGGGGCAAGTACTCGTTGATGCAATTAAGAAATATGACATAGATATGGTTGTTTGCGGTCATCATCAGGATTTCTGGAGCAAATTGATGTCTTCTGCTCGTCAGTTAATTAACACGGTTCATGTTGATATGCTGATTGTTCCTCTGCGTGATGATGAATGACAACAGATTGAAAAGTTATTCGATAAAATCGCCTGCTTATGCAGGCATTTTTTTGGGTGAAATGGAGTGTTGTTTGGTTTATACCCGATGCAATCAAGAAATTTTTTTTACCTTTCTGCAAAAAAACTTCTTGAAAGATGAATATAGAACAGTGATATATTCAAAGGGCAAACACAACTTACCTCACATTTTCGACAAAAATAATTATTAGAAAATGACTGGGGTCCCATCACAACCGAAGTAGAAATAAGGAATAACTAAATGAGCTGTTTACTATCTTTGTCTTCATTTCTTGGATCGATTCAACGCAGGGATGAATATCAACCAGAATATCTCCAGGCTGTTCGGGAAGTATTCACCTCTCTTTGGCCGTTTCTTGAACAAAATCCAAAATACCGCGAACACAGCTTATTGGAGCGTATGGTGGAGCCAGAAAGGGTTATCCAGTTCCGGGTTTGTTGGGTAGATGATCACGGTAAAGTTCAGGTAAACCGTGCATGGCGAGTGCAGTTCAACTCAGCCATTGGGCCATATAAAGGTGGTATGCGTTTTCATCCATCAGTGAACCTCTCTATTCTGAAATTCTTGGGCTTTGAACAAACCTTGAAAAATGCGCTGACAACCTTACCAATGGGTGGAGGTAAAGGCGGTTCAGATTTTGATCCTAAAGGAAAAAGCCAAGGCGAAGTGATGCGTTTTTGTCAGGCATTAATGACAGAATTGTACCGCCATTTGGGGCCAGATACCGATGTTCCCGCAGGCGATATTGGTGTGGGTGGCCGTGAAGTGGCTTTTATGTCAGGGATGATGAAGAAGCTTTCTAACAACACGGCTTGTGTATTTACTGGCAAAGGTCTCTCTTTTGGCGGTAGTTTGATTCGCCCGGAAGCAACTGGTTATGGTCTGGTCTATTTCGTCAATGCCATGTTAAAACGTCATGGCATGAGTTTTGAAGATATGCGCGTATCGGTTTCCGGTGCTGGTAATGTCGCGCAATATACGATTGAAAAATGTATGGCATTGGGAGCGAAAGTGGTAACCGCTTCGGATTCCGGCGGTACCTTGGTCGATGAGGAGGGTTTCACACCAGAGAAGCTGGCTCATCTTGAAGAGATAAAAAACCAACACTATGGCCGAGTGGAAGAATATGCCAGAGAGCGGGGTCTGACTTTCTTGAAAGGGTTACAACCGTGGTCTGTGCCAGTTGATATCGCTTTGCCATGTGCTACCCAGAATGAACTGGATTTGGATGCGGCCAAGGTTCTTATCAAGAATGGCGTTAAAGCTGTTGCTGAAGGGGCGAATATGCCAGCAACTATTTCAGCAACTGAAGCCTTTATTGAAGCAGGTGTGCTATTTGCACCAGGTAAAGCAGCCAATGCGGGTGGCGTGGCAACATCTGGTCTGGAAATGGCACAAAATGCGGCCCGTTTAGGTTGGAAGGCTGAAAAAGTGGATGCACGTTTGCATCACATCATGCTAGATATTCACCACGCCTGTGTTGAGTATGGTGGCGAGGGTAAACAGACCAATTATGTTCAGGGTGCGAATATTGCTGGATTTGTGAAAGTTGCCGACGCCATGCTTGCTCAAGGTATTCTGTAGGCTAAAAGATATCAGCCGCAATATACGGCTGATTTTTTTAACAAGGATAAATGTCAAAACGGTGGTTTTTCGTGGTGATAGCTGCTGATGCAGCGACTCCAGCTAAGGGTTCTGCATAATCAGGCCGCTTTACCACGACGCGGCGTTTTGCCAAAGCGCGTGCAGGGGATAGCAAACTATCAGCATCTTCATCAGCGCCAACCAGAGATTGGAACACCCGCATCTCTTTTTTCACCAGTGCACTTTTCTGCCTATGTGGATACATGGGATCAAGATAAACGACATCGGGCTGTGGCGTAATATCGGCCAGCGCTGTAATGCTGGAGGTATGGAGCAGTGTCATGCGCTCTTGCAGCCAGCCACCAATTTCTTCATCCTGATACCCCCGTTGTAGCCCATCATCCAGCAATGCCGCGACTACAGGATGGCGTTCCAGCATTCTTACATGACAACCCAGAGATGCCAGTACAAAGGCATCGCGCCCCAGGCCTGCGGTAGCATCTACGACTGTTGGCAGATAATCTTTTTTGATCCCTATGGCTTTAGCGATAGCTTCACCGCGTCCGCCGCCAAAGCGGCGGCGATGGGCCATTGTACCTGATACAAAATCGACATAGATGCCGCCTAGCTTTGGCTCATCCCGTTTACGAAGTTCAAGGCGTTGAGGAGTAAGGACCAACGCCATAATAGCGTTTTCGTCATGCACCAACCCCCAGCGCTCTACCAGTTGAGATAAGGCACTGTTATCAGCGCCTTGTTCACAGATTAAACAGATACCCACCTTAATTATCCTTTGATACCGGCCTTGCGCAGCATTGCATCCAGTTTTGGTTCACGGCCACGGAAACGTTTGAACAGTTCCATTGGCTCTTCGGAACCACCACGGGACAAAATGTTATCAAGGAAAGATTGGCCGGTTTCGCGGTTAAAAATACCTTCTTCCTCGAAGCGGGAGTAAGCATCGGCTGCCAACACATCAGCCCATAGATAACTATAGTAACCCGCAGCATAACCACCGGAGAAGATGTGGGTGAATGAGTGTGGGAAACGGCCCCATTCAGGTGAAGGCACTACCGAGACCAATTTCTTCACTTCCTTTAAAGTCTTCATGGTCTGAGCACCTTTCTTTGGATCATAATCAACATGCAGGCGGAAATCGAACTGACCAAACTCAAGTTGACGCAAGATCCGCATAGCAGCCTGATAGTTTTTCGCTGCTAACAGATTATCCAACATGGATTGTGGTAGAGGTTCTTGAGTTTCGTAGTGACCAGAGATAAATGCCAGTGCTTCTGGTTCCCAACACCAGTTCTCCATGAACTGGCTTGGCATTTCTACCGCATCCCACGGTACACCATTAGTACCAGAAACGCCGGCAGTTTCAATCTGGGTCAGCATCAGATGTAGACAGTGACCAAACTCGTGGAACAGAGTGTTGACTTCACTGTGGGTGAACAGCGCTGGTTTATCGCCAACAGGTTTATTGAAGTTGCAGTTCAGATAAGCGACAGGCTTTTGCAGTTCGCCGTTGGAACGACGCATTTTGCTGATACACTCATCCATCCAAGCGCCGCCACGTTTATTCTCGCGTGCGTACAGATCCATATAGAAGCTACCGTGCAGCTCATTGGTGTCATCATACAGATCAAAGAAACGGACATCCGGATGCCAGGTTTCTACATCATGGCGCTCTTTGGCAGTAATACCATAGATACGGCGAATAACTTCGAATAGACCTTCAACAGCCTTTTGTTCTGGGAAATAAGGACGTAATTGCTCATCATTGATAGAGAATTCGTACTGTTTTTGTTTTTCGCCATAATAAGTCATATCCCAGGCTTCCAGCTTATGGGCGCAATGATGCCATTTAGCAAAGCTTTTTAATTCATCTACTTCTTCTTTTCCCTGTGGACGCGCGCGTTTTGTCAAATCATTCAGAAAATCCAACACTTCCTTAGGGGTTTTTGCCATTTTGGTTGCAAGGGATTGTTCAGCATAATTTTTTAAACCAAGCAATTGAGCCTGTTCATGGCGCAGCGCGAGGGTTTCGGCTATCACTTCGCTGTTATCCCATTTACCTGCATTTGGGCCTTGATCGGATGCGCGAGTATTGTAGGCGTAATAAATTTCCCGACGCAGTTCACGGTTATCTGCATAGGTGATAACTGGCTGATAACTTGGCGCTTCTAGAGTCAGTAACCAGCCTTTTTGTCCTTTGGCTTCTGCCTGTGCTTTAGCGGCGGCGATTGCGCTTTCAGGCACGCCGGACAGATCTTTCACGTCAGTGATTAATTTAGTCCAGCCCATAGTGGCATCGAGCACATTATTGTTGAATTGCGAACTTAAATCTGACAAACGTGCACTGATCTCGCCATAGCGTTTCTGCTTCTCTTCAGGCAGACCAATACCTGATAGTTTAAAATCACGCAGTGCATTTTCGACAACTTTGCGTTGAGGCACAGAAAGCTTCTCAAACTCAGCACTTTCACGTAATGACTTATAGGCTTGATATAATCCCTTATGCTGACCTAACCAGGTACTGAATTCGGACAGTAACGGTAAACTTTCTTCATAGACGGCGCGTAATTCTGGGCTGTTCTTAACTGCATTCAGATGATTGACGGGTGACCATGCACGGGACTGTTTATCTACCGCTTCGGCCAGTGGTTGACACAGATTATCCCAGGTAAAAACGGTATTCTCGGCCAAGATTTTTTCGACGGTTTGGCGATAATTGGCAATGACTTCTTTTACAGCCGGAACAACATGTTCTGGTTTAATAGAAGAAAATTTTGGTAAACCTGATGGAACGAGTAACGGATTAGTCATATAAAACGTCCTTTTTATGTGTGTTTGGATACATTGCTGAGCGGAGCAACCCTGTATCGTAATGGGTATCGGCTAATAAGATGTAGGTAAAATTCGACAAACTCAACGCGAATGTTGAGCTTATGAACAATAAAATTTAATGCTTTTTAGGAAATTGAGAATGATTTCAGCAAACGGATTCAGAAGCCAGATAATATGCGTTATGATTAGCTCCTTCTCATAATTCTTTGTATTGATATGGAAGATCATCGTCCCCGGTGGGGCGGCTGGACTTCAAATCCAGATGAGGCCGCCAGCGGTCTCTGGCAGGTTCGACTCCTGTGATCTTCCGCCAATTAGCCTCTTGTGAACTCTCCCAGCGTCAACAAATCCCTTGTAACACCAGAAAAATAAGCAAAATTATTCTACTGTAATCAACTCATATCAACCGTTGCCAGCAAAATAAACGCTATACGCGTAATGAGCTTCAACATAGATCTCTGGCATACTAAGCGGATTACAGCGTTGTGAGTCAGATGAAAGCGGAGGCGGCATGACAGATAAACACTTAACCCAATCCCCGGCAGGCGAATTTATTATGTTTGCTAGTGATGACGGCGAAGTGCGTGTTGAATGTCGCTTTGAGCAAGAGACATTGTGGCTACCTCAAGCAACCATTGCGAACCTTTACCGGGTCACTCCCCAGGCCATTATGCAACACATTAAAGCGATCTACGAAGAAGGCGAGCTTGAACAAAATGCAACCTGTAAGTCTTACTTACAAGTTCAACAGGAAGGAAATCGTCAGGTAAGCCGCAATATGCTTCACTACAGCCTGCCCGTCATTCTTGCTGTCGGTTACCGTGTCCGCTCTCCCCGAGGCACTCAATTCCGCCAGTGGGCAACCCAGACGCTCCAGGAATACCTGATCAAAACCATTTGGGGGTGTTTATGGGGGTTATTCATTTATCCAACACAAATTATCAACATTAAATCAATAAATTAATCATCAAATGCGACTCCTGTGATCGAAACGGCCAATCGACATTGGTTTGTTTTTCATCGTTATAATTACTTGTTGTGACTATTTACAGGCTTTTCTATTAGGCGTAGTATCGGGGGCCTTGATGATTTTCTATACGATATTATCCGGTGTGTGAGTCAGTTTAGTTATTTTCTCTTTGATTAAATCGTGTTGTTTTGGAGGGTTCTTCTCCATCTAATCAAGGCCAAGCAAACTGATGAACTACCATTTTTAATCTATCCAATGTAAGGGGGTCCAACAGTACTTAATTCGTTATAGAACAATCTTTTAGTTCCTTTAGCACTAACAAAGAGGAAAGATCATGAAAAGTCGCAAGAGATTATCGTTATTCACACTTTTACTGTTTACTGCCAGTCCAATAGTGTTTGCGGTGCAGAATAATTGGCCCGGCACGAAAGTAAATCAACCCGCACCTAAAGTTAAAGGTATGTCCGCAGTTCTGGCAAAGAATCTGGCTAACTTTGACGACCTTGATTTCAATGTCTATACAAACCAAAAATGGTGGGAGCTACATAAGAGCCATGCCATGGACATTATTGTTCACTATCCTGATGGTCATACTACCAAGGGCATTAAAAAGCACATTGACGATCTGAAGTATATGTGGACATTTGCCCCTGACAACCGAATCACAGAGCACCCGGTGCGGTTTGGTACAAATGATGGAGAATGGACTGCTGTAACGGGATTTACTGATGGAACATTTACGAAACCCATGGATCTGGGTGGTGGTAAGGTTATCAAACCTACAGGTAAGTCTTATCACCTCCCTATGGCAACGCTTGGGCACTGGACCAAAGTCAAAGCTAAAGGATTTGAAGGCGTCGTTATGGATGAAGAGTATCTGTTCTGGGATGAGGGCGAGCTTATGAAACAGATAGGTGTCAGTAATTGATTCAACAACTTCATACGGACTTACCTAAGGGCGAGTCCGTTTTATATTTAGCGATGTCAATCCCGGCAGCAAGAGTCATAATAATATCCTTATTTTATTTTCAGCTTTGATCAACCTTGTAAATACGGACTTATCGCTAAACAAAGTCAAAGATACCCTTCTATCTATAAAATCTGAGGCGGACAAAGCGGCAATAATCTTTCTGTTGTGCTTTTTTCATGTTGTATAGGTTTCGCTTACTGAAATACAAATACGCATAAACAGTTTTTCCGCCATGATGGTAGTGAAATAACTTACTATCTTAAATAAAGAGGCGGTAAGAATTTGTTGGTGCTGATACAAGGTTCTGATTGTAATAGTATCGCTAATAATAAGTTTGTGAATGACACATTCAGTGATATTTATCCTGATAGTGATTCTGACCGTGGAAAAATATGGCATTAATGCATCACTCCCTTGGTCTGACGCTGTTGAACGTTCAGATTGTCCTAAGGCTTATATTAGATCGGATACTCTAGAACAGCGGGTTAAGGATTATATTCAGATCATTGGTGATTTGAAACATCAGAATGAATATAACAAGATCATTATCTTGGGTGGCAGTGAAGGGGCAATAGTTGCCAATTTAATTACATCACAAGTCAATTATATTGATAGAACAGTGTCACTGAATGGTGGAGGTCGGTATTTCGCTGATGATGTTATTCATAGTATGATGAGTGAAGTGCCACCAGAGCATATCGATGAAGCAATTAAAGGATTTAGGGATTTTCAGCAGAAAATAAGTGCTGGGAATCATATGATTCATATAGAGATGAGTAATCACGGTGCTAATTGGTGGAGAGTCGCACTCGGTATTGATCAATATAAGGTGTTAAGTCAGTCTAAAAGACCTGTATTGATTATTCAAACACTAAATGATAATTCAGTCAGTCCTAGTTCAGCGATAAAAATGGAAGAACAATTAAAGAAAGATAATATTACCTTTTATCAATACCCAGGTCTCAGTCATGGATTTAGGAATAGTGAAGGTGTTTTGCAGATTACTCCTATAGTTGAAGATATAAAGAATTGGTTATTGTGAAAGAAAAGATTGCCCAGTTTTAAAAAGAGACTGTGAGAATATATTGAGGGGGATGAAAAAATTTGGCTCAGAGAAAAAAGCATTTTTGATGGGTAATCCACATATCACCAGACCAATTATGGCTAATGGGTATGTTTTTAATTCAACATTACCTGTTGTAATGAGTTATGTATCTAAGTTTGAAGGAAGAATTAATTCAAATGTGAATACTCTGAGAGAATTTTTTGATGATCGATTTTTTCTAGAGCAGAAGATAAATTCATTTAGATTACTACCAGTTAAAATTCAAGCTGTTTTACAAATATTTGTTTATGGAAGGGATGCAAGAGATTCAAAATATGATAAGTTTTATAATAATCTTAAAGGATCTATAGGAGAAGTAAATTATAATAAAGCTATAAAAGAGCTACATGATAATATGCCGCTGACAGAAAGAAATCTTTTTGTTTTAAATGAATTAATAAAAGCAAATGGTAATATTAATAATGAGGTAGGTAAAATAAAAAAATTAACTACATACCTGGCTGATTTTGATAAAAAATATGGGTATAAAACAGAGGAAGATGCTAGCTATCCTGAAGATTGGTATGGTGCTTATACTGGAGAGAGCAATAACTTGCCTCAGAAAATGAAGGAAATCTTATTTGCGATGCGGCACCCTATTGCAGCCTATGATATTGGGCTCTACGAAAGAGGTGCTACCAATATCACGACTAATGCGGTGCGTTTTTCGACCCAGGGGAATAGTAAAACGAACCCCAATGGTACGTTACTGGATAATAAATATAAGGAAGGCTCCCAAGTCAATGCCTTCCGGCATACACTATGGCAAGCTACCATTGCTGCTCGGTATGGTGAAGAAGTTGCACTCCATGCAGGCAATGCTCATGAAAGTGATCCTAAAATAGATCTTAACATCCGGCAGTTTGCTGCCCTTAAGGACGCAGATCAGACAATTGATTTACTCAATAACCAGATAGGGCGTAGGATTGGCCTACAAAGCAGGAACTCGTCCATGAAAGCGCAGGCCAAGGCAGTGTTGAATCGCTTTCATAAAGAGGGACTGTATGTTGCCAAGAAAAATGCGATGGGGTTTGAGATTGTCAAAGAAAAAATCACCGATGAGCAGTTTTCTTATATGAACTCGGTATTTGAAAGAGGAAATGAAGATGGCTTTTCACCTGAGTAACTATTGGCGATGCAATTGGAACAGCAGAAAAAATAAAATTATTTTTTTTTCATGTACATTGCTGATAGTTTTTTTTATGTTCAGTAGTAACCGACAGTTTAGCATTGTTAAGAGTATGTTTGATTATGCTGATAAACATTGCCAGCAAAATACAGACTGCTTGGTTAATATTAGCAAAATCACGCCGTTTAAATGGGACACGTTGTATATTATTGATAGTGGTTGGAATCTTGACGAAATTAAGTCTGTCATTGGCGCGGATTTAAAGGAAAGGACTGATATTTTTTCCAAGATTATCTTTGTTAAGGATGGGCAAGTGGTTTATTTCGAAGAGTATTATTATTATCCGGATTCAGGGGATGAAAAAATCTTGGTTCTCGATTTTGATTATGAAAATCAGGACAAAGGGCTTATAGCTTATTATCGTGTTCCCAGAGAGGATTCCAAAATTGTCATAAAAATGAAAAGAGACCCATCAGTAGAGGACAAAATTTACTATTTATTTTCTTCCATTAATGAGCAGCAGGTTCA